>JBGTGX010000109.1:0-14569 GCA_041746475.1 Pyrinomonadaceae bacterium
GCGGACATCCCTGTCCGCGGCGCCTTGCGCGAACCCCCGTGAATTGCTGACAACGGTTTTCGTTTGCTTTGCAAACGTGCGGACAGGGATGTCCGCGCTCCCGCCGTTGAGTAATTTCTTTGCTTGCGATTTTCTCACGTAAAGTCTGCTCGGAGTCGTGCTTTTCGAATCTTCGATTTCCGCAAAATCTCCAACCGCAAACGCAAAAACGTATGTGCTTATTGGTTTTGTTTCTTCGAAAACCACCGTTGAACTTGTGACGGGAGGGCGTTCCCTAAAAGAAGTTGAATGCGATACCAACCTGCTTTGGGAGTTTGATACGACTTTTGCCATCGCCCAAGGCGTCAAATTTAACTGGAACCTCGCCTTCAGATCCGGTTGGTCAAAAATCGGAAACGCCGTGCTTGCGTCAGATGGGACAAAAAGCGAATAGATATATTCCGAGGCGTCTTCCTTATCGATGTAGCGTGTGATCGCGCTTCTGGAAGTTAAAATAGGTGATTCAAAATCAAATTTAATAACATTTTCGCCGGTCTTTACGTTTTCGCTGAAGATGAGGTGTTCGTTGATTTCTTCAAACTTGGCAGTTTTTCCATTGACCGAAACATTCGAGATTTTCGAAAGATTTTCATGTCCTTTGATTTTTCGCCAGTCTAAGATTATTGGAAGCGTTGAAGCATCCGTGCGCCCGCGAGGAAGTTCTGATTGCCTATTCTCAGCCGCTTTTGCACCCTTGCCGGCGCGCGGGTTTCCGCCTGTTTCGCTAACGTTTACAGAAATCTCAATTGAGCCTTTTAATGTCGGCGCTTTTTTCTCTATCGTGAGGTTTAGTTTGTATCGGATATCTGAATAATTTGCGGCACGCCAAATCGCAAGTTTTTGTGAGACGCCGTTTTCGATCGGCGGCAATTCTTGCGAAAAAGTGGATATTGAGGCCATCAAAAGCAGAGCGATGCTGGGAAATTTCAAAGTCATATTCAAAGAAACCAAACCAAAGAACTTGCGACCTTCGCAGGATAATGCTTTTACAAATCTTCCGGCAGTTCGACCCGTTTAGCATCGCGCCAGAGTCGTTCGAGGTCGTAAAACGACCGTGATTCCTCGTTAAAAACATGGAAAATAAAATCGCCGTAATCAAGCAGGATCCAATCGGCGGCTTGATAACCTTCTACACGAATTGCTTTAAGTTTTGTCTTTTTCTTGAGTTTTTGAGTTATCTCGTCGGCGATCGCCTGCACCTGTCTTTGGTTTGTGCCGCTCGCGATCAAAAAGAATTCCGCAAAACTTGTGATTTCCCTCAGATCAAGGGCAACCAGTTTCAGCGCCTTTTTCTCAGACGCGCAGGCAAGGGCAAGTTTTGCTTCTTCATCCAGATCGTCAAAGGGAGTAGTTCGTTCCTCAGCGATGGTAATCGTTTCGGTTACACTCTCACGCGAGAGCGACTTATCTTTTGATACTTCCATAGATTCCCTTAATAATCGGATATTTGATGCGAAACCGCAAGAATTCATGAGGTGTAAAGGTTATATTTCTTAATGTATTTTGCAACTTCACTGGAAACGAGTTTGTTCCAGCCGGTTTTATCTTCGCGAACGGCTTTGCGGATCGCAGTCGATGAGATGTCAATTCGAACAGCGTCGGTGATAAAGATAGATGTGGTTTTTGGTGTTTGGTCATTGGTTTTTGAACTGTCCATTCTCTTGTCAACAATTCGTTCACGAATCTCATCGGTCACGTGTGAAAAGACAATTTCAAATCCTGGACGCGTGACGACGATTATGTTTACGATCGTTAAGACCTTTTCCCATTCCTTCCAAGTTGTTATTTCTTCCCACGAATCGGCGCCCATTACGAAAAAAATTTCGTCTTTGGGATTTTTCTTTTGAATTTTCGTGAGGGATTCAAATGTATATGGTTTTTCGGGTACTTCGAGTTCCATTTTTGAAACACTTACATTCGGCCGATCTCGTGTAGCCAGGCAAAGCATTGCAAAGCGATGATACGCGGAAGTGGGTTTTGAACGTGTCTTATGAGGTGCGTGAAACGCCGGTATGAAAACGAATTCATCCAGCTCAAATAGATCGCTGAGTTTATCCGCGATTCTTAAATGCCCCAGATGAACCGGATCAAAACTGCCGCCGTAATATGCGATTCTTTTCATAAACGGGAGTGCAAGCATCTTGCTTGCAAGTTCGCGCGTTTTGCAAACTAATTTTCCTGGTACACAAAAATTCTAGTCCGAAGTTTCGATTGCTTTGCAATCACGCAAGCAGGGATGCTTACGCTCCCGACTCATCATCCTGTTCCAAAATCCCTCGAAAATGGTTAGCGATCTCCAATAAGATTTCCTCTGCGCATTCCAAGTCCGCCACATAAAACCAATAATCGCCAAAACGGTTATTTACAAAAAACTTGTTACCCCGAAATTCAAACTCCAGCCACATTTCGATAGTGCCGTCGGTTTCAAACTCCGTGATCGTCGCGCCTTCAAGAATTTCAACGTGGTCGTAGAATTCGTCAAAAAAAATAACCTCCGGGAAGTCCGCAAAATGCAGCGCGTCCTCCGGGAGATCATCCTTTAACTCATCAATCAAAATCGTCATCTTTATTCAGGTCAATTTCAGTTTTCTTTATTTCGTCTAGTCTCTCAGAAACCGCAAAAACCAATTCTTTTGTGCCCTGCCTCGTAACCGCAGAGATCTCAAAAAATGGTTTCCCATCCGCCTCCGCTCGTTTCCTAAGGCAATCACGCCTTTCCGGTTCATCGAGAGCATCGAGTTTTGTGGCGACTACGATCTGCGGACGTTTTGCCAGCTCCTCATCATAGTTCTCAAGTTCGCGGTTAATCGTTTCGTAATCTTCCACCGGATCACGCCCGGAAATTGACGAAACATCTACGAGATGCAAGAGCAATTTTGTTCGTTCGACGTGGCGTAGGAATCTGTCTCCTAATCCCGCCCCGTCAGATGCGCCCTCGATTATACCGGGGATATCGGCGACCACAAACGTTTTATATTCGCTTACTTCAACGACACCCAAATGCGGTTCGAGCGTTGTGAAAGGGTAATCAGCGATTTTTGGTTTTGCGGCAGAGATCACCGAGATCAATGTAGATTTTCCGGCGTTTGGAAAACCTAGCAAACCGACATCGGCGAGAAGTTTTAGTTCGAGTTGGAATTCGTGGTGTTCTCCTTCGCCTCCATCTTGATGGTAGCGCGGAGCCTGATTTGTCGAACTCTTAAAATGCGTGTTGCCAAAACCTCCGCGCCCGCCTTCGGCTGCCAAAAATCTCTGTTCGTTTTCGGTGAAGTCAAAAATCATTTTGCCGTTTGAAGTATCGAATACTTCCGTACCGACCGGAACTCTTATAGTTTTGTCCGCGCCATCTTTGCCGTACCTATTTGAACCTTCACCGTGTCTGCCGCGTTCGGCTTTGTGTTCGGGGTTATAACGTAAATGCAAAAGTGTAGTTACATTTTCGTCAGCTTCGATCCAGACATCGCCGCCTTTTCCGCCATCGCCGCCATTAGGGCCTCCGCGCGCGACAAATTTTTCACGTCGAAAGGCAGTGACGCCGTCACCGCCGTCACCTGCCGAAACACGAATTTTTACGCGGTCAATAAACATAAGATGTAATTGTAAAGTTTCCGTTGGTGGCTGGCAATTGGACTCGTATGGCGAAAGTCAGCAGCAAAATTGGTCGGGTTACGTACGACAGACTGTTAGTCTGTCAAAACAGGCTAACAGCCTGTTTTACGTTTAGTCTGCCAGAACAGGCTAACAGCCTGTTTTACTTTACTTTCATAAAAAGAAAAATGCCGATCAGATAAATCTGATCGGCATTCTCTTTTTTCTTCAAACACCGAAGTGTTCTAGAAAAGGATGGCAATGTCACATGTACACGCTTCATTGCCGATTTTGTATCCCGAATCAAACAAGCGGTCTGTCCTTTCCGGTCAGCACTCAAAATGATTGCTCATCTTGTTACATCCGAAGATGCTGTGCCTTTAGGTCTTTGTTGAGGTGGCTTTTCCTCCACCACCGGTTACGTTCCCGGCAACGAGGCTCAATGCCGAAGCAATGAGCGACTTATGCTCCCTTTATGGCTGATCGTTCCAATAAGGTGTTATTTGTTTTTATCCAAACAACTCAGAAATCCGAAGATCCCATCCAGCAAAGCCTTTCGGCTTCGATCAAAAGCGTAATAGCAACTACTTTCCGCTAAGATTATGTTGCTCTCAAACAATGCGTCACCGCCTCTGTTTGCCTCTCTTTCAATCGGTCAAAATCCCCGTAGCAATTTCGACTTATGAACGTATCTTATACCCGAATTCTCGGAAGTCAAGTAGAAAATACTTTAACTATTGCCTTATTTTACAGGCATCCTGTGGATATCTCTGTGGAAAACCGCGGAACGTTTGTGACGACAACGATTAAACATTTTTGATTTCTACGAAAGTTTTTTTGAACCAATGAAAATTTTTTTTGAAGGTAGTTTTTTGCCCCATAAACACAAAAACTGACTTCGGTCATTTCGCCAAAGTCAGTTTTAGGTAAAATTTTTTGGTCGTGCTTTACGCTGCTTTAACTTCGAGTTCGGGAGCACCTTCGGGATATACGCTGATGAATTTCCCTTTGGGTCCTTTGTTTTCGAATTTCACGATCCCGTCAATTGTTGTGAAAAGAGTGTCGTCTTTTCCGCGGCCGACGTTGTTGCCCGGCTTCCATTTCGTTCCGCGCTGACGAGCCAAGATATTCCCGCCGCGCACCGTTTGCCCGCCAAACTTCTTGAGCCCGAGCATTTTCGGATTCGAATCGCGACCGTTTCTTGATGAACCTACACCTTTCTTATGTGCCATATTTCCTTTCGCATTCAAAATTCAAAACTCAAAATTCAAAACTGAAAGAACAATAATGAAATCGAATAAGGAATCTGGAATCGCTTCCTCCTAAATCTTGTCAATCTTAATTTCGGTGTAACCCTGGCGGTGACCTTGTCGTCGTTTGTATCCCTTACGGCGCTTCTTTTTAAAAACGATGATCTTATCGGCACGACCGTGATTAATTACCGTTGCTTTCACTTTTGAGCTGCCGAGGCTCGTTTTTTTTCCGTCGCCGGTTACAATCGCGTCGACTTCAATTTTTTCGCCGGCGTCCGCATTAATACTTGGCACACGAATCGACTGCCCGTCTTCCACGTTAAACTGCTTGCCGCCTGTTTTGATAATTGCAAAACTCATTTCTTTATGTGGTCTCCTTCGATCCCGTGTGAATTTCTCTTCCACTAGTCGAAAACTCAAAATTATATGGAAACTGCTTGGGTTAGTCAAATGAAAATCGGCCGGGAGTATAACCCTTAGGTCTACCGTCCCGGCCAACAACTCGATAAAGTGTTTTAAACGTTGTCTCCATCATTGAGTTCGAGATTCGCATCTTCCGACGCCGCTTTTTTCGTTTCTTCTTTCTTATCTCCGTTTGACGAAAGCGAAAATTTACCGTCCTTGTCGGTTTCGACCCCGAGTTGGGAAAGTATCTCCGGCAAACTCAAACCGAGTGCCTGCATTTGCTGCAACAGATTAAAGATCAGATTGGGGCTCGTTTCGGCAAAACGGGTCAACCCCGAACTATTTCCGTTTTTACCGCTACCGCCGTTTCCGTTGTCGATCATCACAACCTTATCGATCGATCCGAGCGGTTCGGCAATTGCCTTAAATACGGGCGCGGATGAAGAAATGATCTCCGGAAGCTTTTCAAGGATCGTTTGCAAACGGGCGGCGTCGTTGAATTCGCGCCATGCGGCTGCTTTTTCCATTATCGCTTTTGCTTCCGCAAGACCTTGTGCTTCTATCGCCTTGGCTTCTGCAAGGCCTGCCGCTTCGAGTTTTTCTGCTTCCGCCAAACCAAGTGCGCGAATCTTTTCGGCTTCGGCTCGACCCTCGGCTTCGACCGCTTTTGCACGGCCTTCACCTTCCCGCTGCAGTTTTTGCGCTTCGGCTTCGGCTTGAGCGATCTCAGCTTGTTTTCGACCTTCGGCTTGCAGAATCGCAGATTCTTGTTCACCTTGCGCTCTTAAAACCGCCGCTTGTCTTTCGGCTGCAGCTTGTTTCACGATGGTTGCCTCGAGTTCGTTTTGCTTACGCAGAACTTCCTGCTCTTGCACGGCAATTTGCTCCTGCGTGCGAATCTTCTCGATTCTTACTTCTTCGGCGACTACCTCTTGTTTGGCTTGCGCTTCGGAAAGCGGTCCGGCCTGACGCGCCTTTGCACGCTCTTTTTCGATTTCCGCTGCAACTTGCGCCTTTTGAATCTCGGTTTCACGGTTTGATTGTGCGATTTGGGCTTCGGTCGCGAGGCGTACTTTTTCACCTTCCTGCAGAGCGAGCGAGGCTTTTATCTTTGAATCGCGCTTTGCTTCGGCTTCACCGATTTCCGCATCGCGTTTAACTTCCGCAGTACGCCGTTTACCGAGCGCATCAAGATAACCTTCTTCATCGGAAATTTCCTGAATCGTCAGCGCGTCCAAGCCGATTCCCATTTTTTCGAGGTCGCCGGCCGCTTCCGAGGTCAATTTATGCGCAAAACTTTGGCGGTCGTTGTTGATCTCTTCGACTGTCAGCGTACCGAGGATCGCACGAAGATGTCCTTCAAGTGTTTGAAAAACAAGCTGGTGAAATTCCTGTTCGGGCATTCCAAGGAAACGCTCTGCGGCAGAGCGGAGGCTCGTGTCATCGCCTTTTATCTTGACGTTTGCGACCGCCTTGACGGAAACCGGCACACCTTCAACCGTGTACGCGCGTGATGTCGATAGCGGAACGGTGATAACATTCAGGTCAAGATACTCAACCTTTTCAAGAAACGGTTTGACGAGCGTCGCGCCGCCGCGAACTAATCTGTAACCGACATTTGTGCCGTCAGCCAACTTTCGTTTCTTACCGGAAATAACCGCAGCTTTATTCGGTGAAACCTTTATATAGAATCCGCTGATCAGCCAAAGTGCTGCCAACACGGAAATTACTATTGCGACCAAAATTGCGACGATCAACAATTCAAATGGAATTCCAAACATTTTTGTTTACCTCTTATTACTCTTGCGTACCATGCAAGGCTGAAACCTCTAGGTAGATTCTATCTACGCTTTTCCTATGACAACATTATAAATGCTACTTAAGTTTTACCTAAGTCGGTTTCAAAAAGTGCCGGTCGATCCATTTTGCTTACCACAAACGAATCTCCCGAAATCTCCTCGATAAAGACCGTTTCACCTTCTTTCAATCCTTTACCGTCGCGTGATCGGGCGATTTTTTCGATTCGTTCTTCGCCGATGAGACACGAAATTTGTCCGATCCCGTCCGGTTGAATTCCAACAATAACTTTTGCCGTGCGACCTATTAAATCGCGATCGCCAACGGAGCTCGTAGCCTGCTGCGTATGGAGAAAATATCCGAAACCGAAGATCATGCCCCCGAAAACTACTCCGCTTAGCAATCCAACTAGCGCACTGATAATTCCTCCAAAACCAAGATAAAGCGTAACTGCAGCGACGCCGCCAAACGCGGTTAAGAAAACGCTCACTACACGGCTATCGAGGATTCCAATGTCGCTTCCGCCGTTACCGGCAAAATCGCTATCGAACTCGAAATCAAGCATTTCGAAAATGTCGCCGATGATCAGCGACGCGAGCAGAAAGAGGAAACCAAATCCGCCGATCACAAGAAAAATTGTTAAGAGAGTGTTCACTTCACGCCTCCCGAATGAAACTAATGCGATATATCTTGTATGTGTTACTAACAATATATTACGAAAAAGTGAATATAGTAAGTTCCAAAAACCGGAATTCCCAAAGCTTGCAAACGGTAGCGATAACCGGCGAATAACCGCTTTAACGTTAATGTTGCGAACTGCTTACGGTACTCGGCGTTCGAGAGAAACTAAAAGCTTGCAGTTTCAGAAGTTTTAGTTGATTATTGACGGAATACTTTTCGTCACCAAATGACAAATCGAGAAATCAAATGCGTGGGCGTTGTCGTGAAGCCGAATAATGAAGAGGCTTGGAAGACAGCATGCGAAGTTTCCGTGTGGTTTGAAAATCGCGGAATTCGTCCAATTGGCGAGCCCCGAAGGGAAGCGGAAATTGGAGAAGACGAGACAGTTGAGATCGAGAAATTCAAGGCTAAAGCAGATTTGATCGTTGTCCTGGGCGGTGATGGAACGATGATCTCGGCAGCGCGTTTAACGGGGAAACGTGAGACCCTCGTGCTTGGAGTAAACTACGGAAGTCTTGGATATTTGACCGAGTTTCGGATTGAAGAACTTTACGAAGCACTGGAATCAATTCTCGACGGCAATTACAAGGTTGATCAGCGTGTGATGCTCGATGCCGAGCAATGGCGGGGCGGGGAAAAATTAAATACAGGGCGGGTGCTAAACGATGTCGTAATTAATAAGGCGGCGCTTGCGAGAATTATTGAGATCGACGTCGAGCTAAACGAGCTGCATGTGAATTCTTTTCGGGCGGACGGATTGATAGTCTCGACGCCGACTGGTTCCACCGCTTACAATCTTTCTGCAGGCGGACCGATCGTGTATCCCTCGATGAACGCAGTGGTGCTGACGCCAATTTGTCCATTTTCTCTAACAAACAGGCCGATCGTTATTCCCGATAAGTCCGAGATCAGCTTGAAGCTTTTAAACAATAATGAAGGGGTCGTATTAACGCTCGATGGGCAGATAGGATTTCCGATGAACAGCAAAGATATTGTAAGGATCCGAAAGAGCGAAACTACTTTTAATCTCGTGCAGCCGACGAATCGAAATTATTTCGACGTCTTGAGAAACAAACTAAAGTGGGGAAGATAAGAAAAGTTCTGAGTTCCGGGTAAAGAGTGTTGAGTATTGGGAGACAATCGTTATCGCGATCGGACTCACATGGGAAATAAAATAGAGAAATTTGAGGATTTAATCGCATGGCCAAAAGCCCGGGAATTGACTCGAGAAATTTACAACATCACGTCCTACGGTCAATTTTCCAAGGACTTTGGTTTGAAGAATCAGATCCAGCGGGCTTCCGTTTCGGTAATGTCAAATTTAGCTGAAGGATTCGAACGGGGAAAATTGACGGAGTTTCACGAATATATTTTCGTTGCAAAAGCTTCCTGTGCGGAAGTTCGATCACAGCTTTATGTGGCGTTGGATGCGGACATATTACAGACGAAGAGTTTCGAAGTCTGCTGAACAGTGCCGAAGAGGTAGGTAGAATAATTGGCGGCTTAAGAAGATCCGTTGCGGAAAAAAGAGATAGGGTTGGCTGATTCGCTCAGTACTTAGCACTCGCGATCACAGCACTAAAATTATTATGGCTGAGGAGAAAAAAGAAAATAACAACGACCAAAATGATGATCTGTTTCCCGGGGACGCGTATTCGCAAGAATTAGGAACCGATTTGGACGACGATACGCCCGATAAACCCAAGGGAATGCCGCTTCATACGAAGATTTTGATCGGCTTGCTGGTCGGTGTAGTCGGCGGATTGATCGTCAACACGACCTTTCCAAATGAGCATCCGAATGTTACCTGGGTTGTCGAGAATTTTACGCGACCCATCGGACAGCTCTTTTTGAATTTACTGCTGATGATCGTCGTGCCGCTTGTATTTTCTTCATTGGTTGTTGGGATTGCGGGAATTGGCGATATTCGGAAACTCGGTAGGATCGGAGCAAAGTCTTTTGGATACACGCTTGTCATCTCGGCGATATCCGTCCTTATCGGATTGACGCTTGCAAATACGATTCGCCCGGGCGAAAGGATCGATCCGGCAACCAAAGCAAAACTGGAAGAGAAATACCAATCGGATGCGGGAAAGCGCGTCAAGGATCAGGAAGAGATAGACAAGTCCGCAACCGATACTGCATTGATGTCTGTTGTTAAAACAATTGTACCCAAGAATGTCGTCTATTCTATTTCGGGTGAAAATCCGAACATGCTTCATATAATGTTTTTTGCGCTGATCGTCGGCATCGCGATAACGCTAATTCCATCGCCGGTGAGTTCACCGTTTGTGGGTTTTATGGACGCGGTGTTTGAGATTACGTCAAAAATTATTGACATTATAATGAAATTCGCGCCATATGCGGTCGCGTGTTTATTATTTAACAACGTCGCGCTTTTTGGGCTGGATCTGCTCATATCGCTTTTCTGGTTTGTTGTGACAGTATTGCTCGGGCTGGGAATTCATTTCTTTATCGTTTATTCGCTTTCGGTTAAGTTTTTGTCCGGGATCAATCCGATCGACTTTTTTAGACGTGTCTGGACGGTAATTGTTACGGCGTTTTCTACGAGTTCTTCAAACGCGACGCTTCCAACGGCACTTCGTATTTCAGAAGAGAATCTTGGTGTTCCGAAAGAAATTAATAGTTTTGTTTTGACGGTCGGTGCCACCGCAAACCAAAATGGGACAGCACTTTACGAAGGCGTAACCGTACTCTTTATCGCACAGCTCGCAGGATTTGATCTTTCGCTCGGTCAGCAGCTTATGATCGTCTATTTGGCGATCCTTGGCGGTGTAGGAACCGCGGGAGTACCTTCGGGCTCTATCCCGTTTATTATCGGAATTCTCGCGATGATCGGCATCGATCCGGCTCTCATCGCGATAATCCTCGGAGTAGATCGAATCTTAGATATGTGCCGTACGACACTTAATGTTGTCGGCGATATTACGGCGGCAACTTACGTGGCTAGATCGGAGGGGTTTGAACTTCTAAAGAACGTAAAGCATTCCGAACTAGCATAAATTGAGGGAGAAAACTGATGTTTCCAGTAGGCGATGACAATTCGGATATGGTCATAATTCCTTACGTGAATTATGCGTTTATAGGGATCAATGTCCTTGTGTTTGTTTTACTCCAGGGGCTTGGTGGAAATGACGCCTTTACATATGCGTTTTCACTGGTTCCGAAAGAGATCACAACGGGCGTTGATTTGATCGGACCTCAAACGATAATCGTCGGACAGGAATCCGCCCAATTGGTGCATCAATCAGCTCCGTTCGGAGTTTATTTTAATTTCCTGAGCTCGATGTTTATGCATGGAGGCATTTCCCATATTTTCGGAAACATGCTCTTTCTTTGGGTTTTCGGTGACAACCTAGAAAACCTCGTAGGACACATTCGCTATGCGATTTTCTACCTTATTTGCGGCTTTGGTGCAGCGATGTCGCAGGTAATTATGGACACAAGTTCGATAATTCCAATGCTCGGCGCTTCGGGTGCGATTTCCGGTGTGTTAGGCGGATATATTTTGCTCTTTCCAAAACGAAAAGTTCGCGCGCTTCTTTTTAATATGTACACGACAGTTCCGGCGTATGTCGCGCTAGGAATTTGGATCGGCTACCAAATCCTGATGGGTTATTTAGATTCCGGCGCTGGCGGCGGTGTAGCCTATGCAGCTCATATAGGCGGATTTTTATCGGGTGTCGTTTTGATCAAGCTTTTTGCAATCGGGAAATCTCCAAAGGTTATGTTTAAATCCTGAATGAGATCTTTTGGTTAAAATTTCACCCATTCAGTAGGAGAATCGTGATAGGAAAGGGAGATGTTTGTCGAAACTTGAAAAAGCGATGAGCGCATAGCGAGGGCCGTTTCGGCGGTAAGCTTTGCAAGGTGCGGTTCGTTTGCTTTTTGCGAAAGGTGCGTTAAAACGATGTCTCGTGCGCATCCATCAAAAGCATTTGTCAGCCAGTCAGCGAGAGATTCGTTTGAAAGATGCCCCGTGTTTGATGCAATCCTCTGTTTTAGTTCCCAACTATAAACCGGGCACGCCTTGAGCATATCGATGCTGTGATTCGATTCAATTACGATTCCGTCGCATTCCCGCAGTTTGTGCTTAACGAGCGTTGTAAAATATCCAAAGTCCATTAGTGTTGCGACGCGAACCCCACGGTTCTTCGCGATAAATCCAAAATTGTCAGCCGCATCGTGTGGAACGGAAAACGGCTCAAAATCTATATCGCCGATTCGAAAATCCCTGCTTGATTCGATCTCTACCGTTTGATCTTTTAGTGCGACCGAGCGAAGTCTTGTTTCATTTTCCGCATTCGCACCTCGCTTTGGTCTTAGATAGGCGTCCTTGGTTTTTTCCGATATATAGACCGGGCAATCGATCGTTCTGAGCAAAACACGCAATCCGCCGGCGTGATCGCCATGTTCGTGAGTTATTAAAACGCCGTCCAGCTTTTCAAAATCTTCGCCAACTTCGGCCAGCCTTAGAAGCGTTTGTTTCGCACTAAGACCCGCATCCACCAAAACGCGTGTTTTTTCGGTAGAGATCAAGACTGAATTGCCGGTTGAGCCGCTTCCCAGAACTGTAAATTTCATAGGGCTTTGTGAGGACTAAAGATTAACACAGGCGTAAGAAATATCCGAAGCGAAGTTGCGAAAAATACTGAATCACAAGCAACTTTTGAGCCTTCGTGGAAAGGCCGTGTCCGCTGTCTAAATCTCTCGAAATAGTGTAAAATAAGCGTACTTACACGAGATAAAAATAACATAAAAATTTAAGAGGAAACACTTTGGCAGACGCAACAAAGACAAAGGTAAACAAAGGGCAATACGAGGCAGATTCGATCACGGTTTTGGAAGGCCGTGATGCCGTAAGAAAACGCCCGGCGATGTATATCGGATCGACGGGAGATATTGGGCTGCACCATCTGGTTTATGAAGTTGTAGATAATTCGGTTGATGAAGCTCTTGCCGGATACTGCGACACGATCGAGGTCGCTATTCATCTCGATAATTCGGTGACCGTAATAGACAATGGTCGCGGAATACCGGTCGATATTCATAAGCAGGAGGGGCGATCCGCCGCGGAAGTGGTAATGACAATTTTGCACGCCGGCGGAAAGTTTGACACAAATTCTTATAAAGTATCCGGCGGCCTACACGGCGTCGGTGTTTCCTGCGTAAATTTTCTAAGTGAATGGTTGAAGCTCGAAATCTGGCGTGACGGGAAAACTTACGAACAAGAGTATGAAGCCGGGATACCCGTTGAGTCTCTAAAAGAAACAGGAAAAACAATAAAACGCGGGACGAAAATCACATTTAAGCCCGACAGTAGTATTTTCGAAACCGAGATTTATAGTTTTGACAAGCTTTCCGAAAGGCTTCGCGAAAAAGCTTTTCTAAATAAGGGCATTAGGATTTTTATAGTCGACGAGCGAACCGATGAAGAAAAATCCCACGAGTTTTATTACAAAGGCGGGATTGCCGAATTCGTAAAACACCTCAGCAAGAACAAGAGCCCGCTCCACGACAAGCCTCTCTATTTTGAACAAACCGAAGGCGATATTACACTTGAGATCGCCATGCAGTACAGTGATACCTACGATGAAAAGGTATACACATTTGCAAATAACATAAACACTGTCGATGGCGGAACGCACCTTTCAGGTTTTCGCGGCGCGATGACCAGAACGATCAATAACTACGCAAAATCTTCCGGGCTCTTGAAGAATTCCAAGACATCGCTTACGGGTGATGACGTTCGCGAAGGTTTGATCGCTGTAATATCAGTGAAGATCCCTCAGCCGCAATTTGAAGGGCAGACAAAAGGAAAGCTTAACTCACCGGTTGAAGGGGAAGTGAGCTCGTTCTTGTACGAAAAGCTGACCGACTTTTTTGAACGAAATCCGAAAATCGCAAAACGAATCGTCGGTAAAGCCGTAGATGCCGCCCGCGCACGGGAAGCTGCGAGAAAGGCTCGTGAAATTGTACGTAAGAGTGCTTTAGGCTCATCGACGCTCCCGGGAAAACTCGCCGATTGCCAGGAAAAAGATCCGGCGCTTTCCGAAGTTTATCTCGTTGAAGGCGATTCGGCTGGCGGCAGCGCGAAACAGGGACGTGATCGCAGGAATCAGGCGGTTTTGCCGCTAAAAGGTAAGATACTCAACGTCGAAAAGGCCCGTTTTGACAAGATGCTCGAACACGGCGAAATCAAAGCTTTGATAACGGCTCTCGGAACCGGAATTGGAAAAGAGGATTTTGACATCGAAAAACTCCGTTACCACAAGATCGTGATCATGACCGATGCGGACGTTGATGGAAGCCATATCCGCACCCTGCTTTTGACGTTTTTCTATCGACAAATGCCTCAATTGGTTGAAGGCGGATTTATCTATATCGCTCAACCTCCTCTTTACAAAGTGAAGCGCGGCAAAAAAGAGCAGTACATCAAAGACGAACCAGAAATGTTTGATTATTTGATGAATGAAGCCTTGGGCAACATGGAAGTCACCGCAAGCGGCGAAAAGGTCTCTGGAAAGAAGCTGACAAAAGCACTTGAACAAACCGTCGAGTTTACAAAGTTTTCCGGGCGCTTGACGCGCCGTTTAGGAAACGATCGAAAACTCCGCGATGTAATTTTAGATGCGTTCGCCGGAAGGGAAGGTATTTTAGCAAGGAACCACATTCGACTCAGAAAGGTGTTTTCCGATCCGGAACTAATATCTGAAATCGAAGGAAAGATTTTCGATGCGGGATACGAAACCAGTTTGATCTTAGATGAAGAACATGGTCTTAAC
>JBGTGX010000110.1:0-2166 GCA_041746475.1 Pyrinomonadaceae bacterium
TTCAACCGTATTACTTTGTTGTTTATAGTCACCCCTATGCCATTGATCCTTTTCACTCCGTTTCAAAAGAAGATTATGAAGATTTTTTATGTCTCCTTCTGTAATGGAGATATCGGGGTGCGATTCGGAGATTAGTTCCAGAGCTTCAAAGTAGCCGGCTGCTTCCTGAGAATCCCGATCTTTCATTTTTGTTATATCAAGTTTATCCAACAAGATTTCAACTTCTTCGTCGCTAAGCCTTGAACCTTCGATCCTCGTTGACGCACCGACGCTTCTAACAGTTGCAATAGACTTCAACTGCTTTAGGCTCTGACCTTCTTTCTTTTCAATCGAAGTCCACGAAGCATCAAACCGATCAATTTCGCTCAACGAAGCGATCAATTTCCAATCAAGGTTTAACTTAAACGTATGGACTAACTTTTCCACGTCCTTAAATATAACAGATTTTTCGTTGAAATGATACGTGTTGAGACGATTTGAGTCGATAGTGAGACGATTACAAATTGAGACGATATGAGACGATTTGGTACGAAAATGAGACTATAAATGGTATGCGGACATCTCTGTCCGCAAGATCGCAAACGCCATCTTTAGTTTGATTGGCAATCTCTTGCGATCAATAATTTTACGAAGTATCCTTATGCAAATCCAAATATTCTCGGAGTGAAATTATGAAACGAAGCTTAACTATCATATTAACAGCAATTTTCCTATTTACAATTTCTTGTAAAGAAACGACCACAACCGATACAAAAAATGGTTCCGATAATTCGTCGACGACTGAGGGCGACAAGATGAGCGAGGAGGAAATCTTAGCGAAAGCGAAGGAAATTCATGAGGCGGTGATCACGCTTGATACGCATGATGATATCGACACCAAGAATTTCACTGACGAGAAAAACTACACTGCCGACACGGATTCACAGGTAAATATTCCGAAGATGAAGAAAGGCGGCTTGGATGTCGCGTGGTTTATAGTTTACACCGGACAAGGTGAGCTCAATGCGGAGGGCTACAAAAAAGGGTATGAAAATGCGATCGATAAGTTTGATGCGATCGACCGCCTTGTAACGAAATTTGCGCCAGACCGTATAGAGCTCGCAAAGACTTCGGATGACGTTCGCAGAATTCATAAGGAAGGGAAGCTTGTGGCGATGATCGGTGTCGAGAATGCCTATCCGATCGGGGAAGACTTGAGTTTGATTGAAAAATTTGCCGAACGCGGCGCGCGCTATATGTCGCTTGCGCACAACGGACACAGCCAGTTCTCGGATTCAAACACCGGCGAGAAAGAGAAGGATTGGAAACACAATGGTTTGAGCGAGATGGGCAAAAAGGCTGTGGCGGAAATGAACAAATGGGGAATTATCGTGGATATTTCGCATCCTTCGAAGGAGGCAATAAAACAAATGATCGAGCTTTCGAAGGCTCCGGTCATCGCATCGCATTCTTCAGCGAGGGCCATCGCGGATCACAGCCGAAATCTTGATGACGAACAACTCGAATGGGTAAAGAAAAATGGCGGAGTGGTTCAGGCCGTTGCGCTCGGTAGTTATCTAAACGTCGAGAAGGCTAAGAAACTTAATGATGCGCGGGACAAGGTTTATAAGGAACTTGCCGAGAAAGAGAAGTTTGAGTTGAAGGAAAGGGAAGATGTTGGAAAATTACCGGAAGCGGAACAGGCAGCTTACCGTGAGGCGTTTAACGCATTTCGCGAAAAGGCAAAACCGCTGGTAGAGGAAGAGCAAAACGATCTTCCAAAGGTGGACGTAAAAGACTTTGTGGATCACATCGATTATCTGGTCAAGAAAATAGGTGAAGACCATGTTGGAATCGCATCCGATTTTGACGGCGGCGGGGGAATCCAAGGTTGGAAAGATGCGTCTGAGACGTTGAATGTAACCATCGAATTGGTACGACGCGGTTACACACAGGAACAAATTGGGAAGATCTGGAGCGGGAATTTGCTGAGAGTTTTGGATGAGGTTCAGAAGGTTGCGAAGGAAATTCAAGGCGGGGAAGAGAAGAAAGCGGAGTAAGCTAGAGTATTTGTCATACTTTTCTAGCTTAACTATTTTTTCTAGCTTAACTATAAAAGTCTGCACCCTTACTCCGAGCGGGTTACTGCATCACTTGATTCGGTGAAGGCGTCCTGGCGCTCCCGGC
>JBGTGX010000111.1:0-6989 GCA_041746475.1 Pyrinomonadaceae bacterium
TACGACGATGGCGATTGTATCTCGATGGACATCAAGTCCGACGAATTTCTTTTGAATCATAATGAACATCCTCCATGTTAGTTAACTTCGATCTCAAGCTTACTAAACGGGACGTTCTTCGATATTGGGTGTCAGTAAAAACATTGGAAATACAAACCTATGTTTGTCGCGATTTTTTTCGAAAGTCTTGAATTAAGGTTCGAATTTCCCGCACCTTCGCCTGATCCGCATCCGGAGCTTCAGTTTTGATCTTCAGGTAGATCTCGAGTTGGTCTGCCGCATCTTTGTATCGCTTCATATTCTTACCGTATAACAATGCGAGTTCCCAATGCACGTTCGGATTAGGTGGTTTAGCAAACTTGGTCGCTTTTATCAGGAATTTTTCAGATTCGTTGTACTCAGAATTGAGTCTGAATAGGGTACCGGTGAGAAGAAGTGCGTCAGCAGACGCCGGATTAAGATCAGACGCCTTTTTGGACGCACTAAGCGCATCCTTATTCAAGCCAAGGGAGTAATATGTATACGAAAGCCCATACCAACCGTTATAACTTTTCGGATTGAGTTGTACCACTCTTTCCATCAAGATAGCAGCCGCTTTGAAATGCTTCGCTTCAATATACTCTAAACCCAGTTTTTCAGTAGCCATATAGTAATCGGGAAATGCCTCAATAGAAGCTATCAATTTCTTATAGCCATCTTCTTTCTTATCTTTCTTCAAAAGATCTATTCCCTCATCATATAATCGCTTTGCCGGCTCCGGAACATCCTGAACAAAGACGGTATCGGAGGTCAAATTTCGTTCGTCCCTGTCGACTCGTAAATAAAAATCTCGCTGCTCGTTGGCATAAGCAGTTACTACACGCTGCCCACTACCATTGTCCCGATAGATATTCTGAATCTCAACGCTGGCTTCCTCTTCGCGATAATTGGTTCCAAGCGGCAGGACCCTTATTTTATATCGACCAGCCGGCATTCGACTAAAAAAATATCGTCCCGTTGTGTTTGTACGTACCCTCTCAATCGTTCGGGAAAAATCATCGAGAAGTTCAATAGTTATACTATCAAGAGGCGCCCTTTGGCTACCGAACACGTGACCGCTGATTGTGTTGCCACCTTGCGCTGCGGCAGTAATAGCAAACACAAAACCACATACTACGATCGCTACTGTAAATCTTACTTTGGGAAACATTTCTAACCTCCATTTATTCAAAACTCAATATCCATTCGTGGCGCTAGCCTCAATTTGCTTAATTAGTGCATTAACCGTCTTTACCTTTTCCGGATTCTTTTTTTTATCGTCCTTTGATAGATTTCTTAGATAATTCGTAAGCTCATTAGCTGCGGCATCATGCTTTTTTAAGTTGTAATAGTATAGCAAAGCAAGCTGCCAATTTGCGTCGGCGGATTTATTGTCTGTTAATTCCTTTACCTTGAGCAAATTCGTTTCAGCTTCTACGTGCTTTTTCAAATCTCGCTGTATTGTTCCCAACAAAAAGTAAGCCCGATCAGATTGTCCATCGATCTGAATCGCTTTTTTCATCATTGATTCCGCTTTTTCAAAATCACCGAAACCTCTCGCCGCAATCGCAATGCCAAAATATCCCGAAAAACTTTTCGGGTTTATCTCAACAACTTTCGAAAACATATTCTCGGCGTTCTGATTCAGATTTTCGATCAGATACACATGTCCAAGTTGAAGAAGGGCATCGTAATAATCTGGAAAAACTGCAATCGCTTCCATCAAATTTACCTGGGCAGCTTTAAAATCCTTTTTCTCCAACATTTTAGAAGCTAGCCGGTAAAATTCAGCTGCCGTCGACGGAATCTCCTGAACAAACACTACCCCGGAAACCAATGAATTACGTTCTTTCCTATCGATAAGTTCTAAATGAAGATCGACTTGCTTAACGTCAACGCCACCAATTGAATTTAAGGCGCCAAGATCAATTCGAATCTTCGGTTCTTTGAAATTAGTGCCTCCGACTCTTACTTTAATGTAATATATTCCCGCGTTAAGTCTGCTAAACGAGTAAAAACCTGATCCTCTGGTTTTTCGGGAACCAATTAGACGTTCGAGGTCATCGAGTAGTTCTACTTCGATATTCGGAACCGGTCTCCGATTGTGGTCAAAAATCATTCCGTTGATCGAGTTTTGGGAGTACGAAGTGTTAGGCGAGATGAAAAAACAGATTCCAAAAGCCAGTGAGATCCAAAAAATCTTAATCGCTAAAAATCTCACAACACCTCCTAGCCGATCAGCGGCAAGCAATTCTATTCACCAACATCCAATAAATGTCCCATTTTTTCCTTTTTTGTTTTGAGGTAATGTGCGGCCGGCTCCTGAGCCTCGACCTCAATTGGCACCCGTTCGACGATGCGTAAGCCCGCGTCTATTAACGCCTGAAGTTTTTCGGGGTTGTTAGACATGACACGCACTTTGCAAAGACCCATATCCCATAAGATTTCAGCGCATTGGCGATATTCGCGCGCATCAATCTCAAATCCGAGTCTTTCGTTCGCCTCGACCGTGTCGGCACCCTCGTCCTGCAAGGCATATGCCCGGATCTTATTCACGATGCCGATTCCCCGCCCTTCCTGCTGCTGATAGACGATCGCACCGATTCCTTCTTTTTCAATAATCTCCATTGCCTTTTGAAGCTGTGGACCACAATCACATTTTATCGAGCCGAAAACATCGCCGGTCAAACACTGCGAATGAATCCGTACAAGCGTTGGAATATCACGACTAAAATCGCCCTTAAAAAGCACAACAAATTCTTCTGAGCTGATTAGCGATTTGTAGCCCGCAATCATAAAATCGCCGATCTCGGTCGGTAATTTTGCCACGGCTACTTTTTCAACTGAGATGCCTTTCTCATATGAGGGACATTCAACCGTTTTTTCCAACAAAACTTTACTCCAAAAAACTGTAGGCTATATATATTATCTAGACATTATAACGCGAAATGCCCAGAAAATATAATTTTCTTTGAATTAGTACTGCTGATATCTTAACTTTGAGAGTTTTTTCCATCCTGAGACAGTGGATCGTAGTTTGATTTCCGATTAATGCTTATCAAAGGCAATTAGAGCCACGCAAAATAAAAATGGTCAGCGAATCAATTCTTGATTGCGCGAACCATTAAATTTATCCATCGAATAAGCCTATTCCGGTGTTTCCTTTTCCTCGTCTTTTTCCTCGTTTTCATTGTGCGCAAAAACCGAGCCGTCAGTAGTGCCGAAAATTCTCGATAAGACTCCGTTTAAAACCTCGGAAACCCTGGTTGGCTCACCCACAAGTTTTAGATCCACCGCAGGTTCATCTACAACGGCAAAATCAAGCTTTACAAGTTCTGCTGAAATATGTCTGCAATATGCGCAATTTGCAAGATGGCTGATTATCGGTTTCGATTCGCGTTCAAGAAGGTTGCCTTCAACGAAGGCTGAAAGGGAGTCCTCATTCAAGTGTTCTTTGTTATCTTTGAAACCTAGATTTAGGGAGTTAGATTGCAGATACTGGTCAAGTAAGCCTTGTATCTGCGTATCCTGGGAATTTGTTTGTCCCTCGTTATTCATTACTAGTTTCAGCCTCCATTGTGAAGACGAAACAGTTCTGTAATATTTGCATAAGATTCTCTGCCTTTGAGGGTCGAAAATTAATCTTATGAGATGTGTAACTGGAATTGCGGGTTGTAGGCTAATTCGAACTAGTCGCTAAATTTTTATAGATATTAGGGTTTGCAAGATCTTTTGTGGCAAGCTCCATACAAATTTCTATTTCTTCATCTTTCAATTTAAATTTCTCTTTCAGCTCTTCATTAAAACTCGAAAGCACCTTTTTGTATGTCTTCTCAAGCCAACGCATTATCGTCGATTCATGGATGCGGCTTCGGGGATTTTTTTCGCGCGCAGAGGATTTTCGTTGAAACCAATCGCGTAGCGGAGATGTTGGTGATTGAACAAGTTTAGCGATCTCGCGGAGTTTCAATCGGTCTACATGGTAGTAAAGAAGGAGAAGTTTTTCGTGGTCGTCTAAAGTCGAAAATGCTCCGTCAATTGAGGCAACCGTTGCATTTCGGAAGCGTTCATGGGTCAAATGGTTCATCATTTCTTGTTCGCCTCCTAAGTTATCGTCCGCAAAGGTTGAATGTGCATGTCCCTCGCCAACGTTTTCCGTCATTTCATCGAGTGAGACTTCGTCGTGGCTGGCGCGGTGCAAATCGACAAGCGAATGCCAGATGACTGTCCGAAGCCATCCCCGGATGGAACCCTTTCCGCTGTAAGTGCCAAATTTGGAAACTCTTTCGCCATCTACCATCCGCGTTCCGTAAAGCTCTACATAAACCATATCTACCACTTCGCGGGCGTTTAGATCCGAGCTGGCTAAATGACGTGAAATTCTCTCCAAGTAGCTTCGATGCTGCTGATCAAACTCCCACCAAGCTCTTTCGCTACCATTGGCACAACCAAGCGCCATAAATAAATCGTCTTTTTGAATTGATCTAAGAAAGGATTCGGCTTCGGAAAATTCAGGAAGATCTTCGTTCGATTCCATTAGGTATTTCGTTATACTTGTCCGTAGCGATTTCTTAAAGCACTCCTCACGAACACCATAATTGGGCGCATTTTCACAGCACTCGGCGTAAAGTTCCTTCATCACACCTTCGCATTCATCTAGAAAGGTTTCTTTTTGCTTCATCTCTTTGGGGGACACTATAGTACAAAATTATAGACGATTTTTAGAAATTATTCTAATTTTTTTCTAACGACATGATTTCGGTAGTTTCAGGCAGATCAAGCAAGTTGCTTAAATGGCGGTTTCGCCTTATTCAGAAATTTTTCCTATCAATTAAGCTAATGACGAATTTAGGTTTAGAGGCCCAAAATCAGAATCTGAATTTTCGCCGGGATCGTCGCCGTACTGGAGTTGAAACAATCTCCAGTAAAGCCCTTTTTGCCGAATTAGCTCATTGTGCGTTCCATGTTCGCGAAGTTCTCCGTGGTGGAAAACCAAAATCCTATCGCACCGCTGAATCGTCGAAAGTCTGTGGGCGACGACAAGCGAGGTACGCTCGTCCATAATTCGATTTACAGCCTTTTGGATCAGCTGTTCTGTCTCGGTGTCAATTGCGCTCGTTGCTTCATCCAGTATAAGTATTGATGGTTCAAACGCCAGTGCGCGAGCGAATGAGACGAGCTGTTTTTGGCCCACCGAAATTCCGGCACCTCTTTCCTTAACGTCCGTTTCGTACGAGTCTCTCATCTTGTCGATAAACTCATTCGCACTAACCTCCTCTGCTGCCCAACGCAGTTTTTCGTTTGAAATTCCGTTGTTTCCAAGACGAATATTATTTGCGATCGACCCGCTAAAAAGGAATACATCCTGTAGGACAACGGCGAAATTTTCACGCAGGGCTTTCAAATCCCAATCCCGAACATCCACGCCATCCACCAAAATCTTACCCTTTTGCACGTCGTAAAAGCGCATAAGCAAGTTTGTAACTGTTGTTTTGCCGGAACCGGTGTGCCCAACCAACGCAATGCTTTCGCCCGGTTTGATCGAAAATGAAACATTCTTCATTACCCACTCATCATCGTTATACGCGAACCATACGTTTTGGAATTCTATTTTTCCTAAGGCTGTCGCGCGAGTCTTTGGGTCATTTGGCGAGGTAATTTCGATTTCCTCGTCAAGCAACAGGAAAACCCTATGCGACGCCACTATTGCAGCTTGTAAGATATTGTATCTGTCCGAAAGGTTTCGGATCGGCTGGAAAAGCTGCTGCGAATATTGGATAAAGGCGATAACGATCCCAAGGGTCAAGGCAGAGCCATTCGCGGAGCTTCCCGTCAAGATCTGATAGCCGCCAAACCAGATAATCACCGCAATTCCTATCGTACCGATGAAATCTACCATCGGATAAAATACTGAGTAATAGAAAATCGTCTCGATATTAGCATCTCGATAATCGTCATTTATTTCATGGAAACGTTCGCGTGTGTTGTCTTCGGCATTAAATAACTGAACGGTTTGAGCTCCCGAAATGTGTTCCTGCAGAAAGGCGTTAATTTTCGCCATTCGTGTTCTAACCTTGTCAAATCCGATCCTGGCACGTTTTCGAAACCAATTCGTCGCGAATATCAGCAAAGGAACGACAATAAGGGAAACAACTGCCAGCTTCCAATCGAGCCAAAACATTATTCCGATTATTGCTATTATTACGACCATATCGCCGAGGCCTTCGATCACACCCGAAGTAAAAAGCTCATTAAGCGAATCGACATCGGAGGTAAGGCGCGTAATTATTCTGCCGACCGGGTTTTTGTCGTAATAAGAAATTTGAAGTGTCTGCAGCTTTGTAAATATCTGTGAACGCAGATCAAACATCACCTTTTGACCGACGACATTTAGAAGGATTTCCTGTAAATAAGAAAAAATAAACCTAAATAGGAAGAGCAGGAAAAAGGCGAATGCAAATACCCAAATTCCTTCCGTTTGCTTCGGAACGATATAGTCATCGACAGCCACCTTTGTAAAATATGGCTGTAAGCTGATCAAAACATTAGTTAAAAGTGTTAGGCAAAGAGCGAGTGCCATCATTTTCCAATGAGGGCGGAGGTAGCTGAAGAGTCGTTTTGTCGTGCGAAAATCGTAGGATTTTTCAATCGCCTCTTCTTCATGAAATTTTTTTGCTTCATCAGCCATCTATTGCTCATTAGATGTTAAATTCTGGTTGGCGTATTGGCAATTGGAGTTGGCCATTTGCTTTTGAGATAGATTTTACAAAGTCGGGTATAACCACCTAAAATCAAACGCGATGAATCGCTTCATTGACGACAGAAAATATAAGGGTCTAGGGAAGTTTAGAGAGGATTATCTCTCAGTAACTTCAGTAAAACAAGATATAAGTTCTTTGATCTATTATTAAATCTGAACTCGCATTCTTTCAGGTGCAGGTTAAAAGTTTTCTTCGAGACTCCGTTGAATT
>JBGTGX010000112.1:0-18945 GCA_041746475.1 Pyrinomonadaceae bacterium
TACGACGATGGCGATTGTATCTCGATGGACATCAAGTCCGACGAATTTCTTTTGAATCATAATGAACATCCTCCATGTTAGTTAACTTCGATCTCAAGCTTACTAAACGGGACGTTCTTCGATATTGGGTGTCAGTAAAAAACATGTCATCACAAATCTAACGCTCCGTCTAGTCAAGAATTTGTTACAGTCTCAAGGGAAGTGACAACAATCGCCAAAACCAAAATCGTGATAAAAACTTGCTTCATTTTTCTGTTTCTCCTTTTTCAATAGTCATTTTGAGTAAATCAATACCCGCATTTTTTTCTCGCCCTTACTAGCCCCGGAGATTGCTCCGACACCCGCGCCGATAAGCGTTCCCATTGCACCGGAAAATGTCCTGCCTGATGGGGTAATGCCGATTATTTCACCAATCTTTCTTCCTCTGTTTGCTCCGCCCACAACTCCTTCCGCAGTTTTTCTGTAACCGCCGCGCACCCGATAGAGATAAATTATTTGGTCCCGGAGAATTGAAACTTTGTCATTAGTTTTGTCATCGAGCAAAGTAAGATTATCTTTGGTAATTTCACCGGAACGTCCTGCCACGCTTTGACCGTTTTCGAGGACGACTTCGAAATTGTGATTGTATGAAATTTTCATAACATCGTCCCACTTTCCGTATTTGGGTAAGGTCTCATCTGGAATAAAAGAGATTGACACCCCTTTGCTGACGATTACCAGAACATCTTTGTAAGCAATTGCTCCCGTTACCTTTTTACCGTTTATCCCCTTAAACCTGAGACTAAACGATTCATCAGTCAGAGCAACGATATTTCCATCTAACACCAACAGGTCACGAAGCATAATTTCCGCCCGTTGTCTTTTGCCGACCAGCGTTCCAACGGCTGTCTGCACCTGTTCGATTTGCTGCGAGGCATCCGGCATCTGACAGATTCCAGAAAGCGAAGCAAAACATAATAGAAAAATCAGGATTATTGTCCTCATACTTTAATTCCTCAATCTTCAATGAAAAATATTTGGTGATTCAAAACCATTGATATCTTATACCTGACGATCCCTACGCGTAATGTTTATCAACATTACAACACGGAGTCAATCCTTCCGGTATTACGACGACCTGACGCTCACAAGGCGGGTTTTGCGCTAGATATCACGCTATGCATTAGCACTGAATTTCGGATATTATAATTTTTGTAGAATTCCCAAATCAATTCGATGCACACCTCCGATGCAAGCCGGAATCAAATTCAATACTCATTTCAAAGGTATGTATCTAATAATGTATCTACTTCTTACTGTTTTTGAGTGTTACTAAGTGATAAGATGTTGAATAAATTGCAGTCAAAAGCACTCTGTAACACTAGGTAAATACAAGTAAAATATACTACTTATGTCTTATCAGGTTATTGCAAGAAAATGGCGTCCTCAAACATTTGAAGACGTCATAGGTCAGGATGCGATCACGCAAACTTTGCGTAACGCACTAGAACACGACCGTTTACATCACGCATATCTGTTCTCCGGCGCGCGAGGTGTCGGCAAAACAACGACGGCACGTCTCCTAGCTAAAGCTTTAAATTGCCGTAAATCAGATTCTCCAAACGCCAGACCTTGCGACACGGGAGAGGATGACGCGTGTGTTTCCTGTAAAGAAATTGCTGAAAGCCGTTCGCTGGATGTGCTTGAATTTGATGCCGCTTCGCACACGAAGGTTGAGGAAATCCGCGATATTATACTCGAAAGCATAATCGTCAATCCGGCGCGTGATCGTTTCAAGGTCTTTATAATTGATGAGGTTCATATGCTTTCAACCTCATCATTTAATGCCCTCTTGAAAACTCTGGAAGAACCGCCGCAAAATGTAGTTTTTGTAATGGCGACCACCGAACTTCACAAAGTCCCGGATACCATTCTTTCCCGTTGCCAACAGTTTGATTTTCGCACTATACCACTTCAAAAGATCCTTGGACGGCTGAAAGAAATCGCGGATGCTGAAAAGATCGAGATCTCCGATGATGCACTTCGTGAAATTGCCCGTTCGGGCGAAGGTTCGATGCGCGATGCACAGAGTAATTTTGACCAGGTGATAAGTTTCTCCGGCGAATCAATCAACACGGAGGACGTTATCGCGGCTCTCGGAATCGCCAGTGCGGAGAATTTGACAAAAACGATTGAAGCGATCGCAAACAAAGATTCTGCAAAAATATTGAACGTTGTAGAAGATCTCGTTGAACGAGGACAGGATCTTCGAAATTTTTCACGCGATCTTTTGACCTTTATTCGCGATCTTCTGATAGTGAAGATTGCCGGAGATTCGCAAGGCCTTCTCGAATCGGCAATTTTGAGACCCGAAGATTTGAAACAACACTCGGCACCGTTTTTGGAAACCGACCTTGTGCGATTTTTTAACTCCATTGCTGAAACAGAATCGAAAATGCGTGATGCGACGGAGCCCCGCTATTTGCTTGAAATCGGCTTGATCAAGCTTCTGGAAATGCGGAATCTCATCCCAATAGAAGATCTTCTTGAACGTCTTTCTAAACTGGAAATTGCGCTTTCAGAGGAAAATTCAGACACCGACGAGAAGGTCAAACCACTTGCGGCCGTCCCGGAAAAAAAAACTTTAAGTCATGAAATCCGACCGGAGAACGTTCCGTTTCCCGTAAAGAACTCCCCGAAACACAAGGAAAAATCAAGCGAAAAAGAATCGATCCCCGATCCTGGAGTTTCTGGAGGCCGGGATCAAATCCGGGAAGCGCCTGCCAAGGCTCCTGAAGACGCGCCTCCGAAAAACCCTTCGCCCGAAGAAAACCCAACGATAAGAAATTCCATAAAGGATCGAATTAAGATCGACATTGAGTCGATGCCTGTAAGGCTCGATCCGATTTCGGCCGAGGAGCTTGAACACGTCGAAGATAAAAAGCTCGACAATGAATTCGAAGATCATCTGCGGCGGGAAGGAGACACTTTAAGGGTTTTCCCTCAACCTGACAAGCTCATCAGTATTTTACTCCAGCGGGAAAGTGAGACCGTAGCAGATCCCTACTCGGCGATAGGAAATAATTCAGCTGCAGCAATCGGTGTTGCGCGGGCAACGGACAACAAAGCACTTGATATCGTTTCGGAGATGGCTGCCTATGAGGAGATCGACGAAACGCTTCCGGTCCTTCCGGAAAATCCAACCGACGAGCAATTGCTGGAATACGCAGAGAATCATCCCGCGGTAAAAAAAGTAAAAAGAATTTTCCGGGGGACGATCGTAAATGTCAGCCGCGAAGACAAATAAAACTTTTTTTTTCAGCAACCTACTTTTTTGTGGAACCAAAACCGATTCTTTTCGTAATATATAATTGGAGGTAAAACTAACGAAATGCGTGAACCATATATTGCAGGACTTTTGAGTTTATTGATACCTGGAATCGGACAGATTTACAACGGAAGAATTTTTATCGGTATCATTTGGCTTCTCCTGACGGGAGTTTCATGGATTGGCTCAGCCGGATTATTTGGGTGGGTAGTTCATATTATCGCTGCCTGGTGTGCATATAGCTACGCCAGAGACAATCCCGTTAGAGGTTGATTTCTCCTCTTTCACATTCCTCCATTTATGCCCGATGAGCGAGTACATCGGGCTTTTTTCGTTTTTCAAACGAAAACATTTCGCGTAAGATATCTTAAACTCAGAGGTTAGCGATTGGATTTTAAATGGCATCCGATTTCTAGCCTCTATCAACTTTTTATTATGGTAAAAGATGGCATCCCTTTCGTAATCATCCCGCTTTTAATTGCCGGCGTCCTTGCTTTTTTTGGCATTTGGATCATTTTCGGCCTTTTCATTTTGCTTGCGGCATTCATGGCGTTTTTTTTTCGAGATCCGCATCGAACTACGCCGACCGAACCAAACCTTGTAATTTCTGCAGCTGACGGAAAGGTAACAAGGGTTGAGGATCGTGAAGATGGAAAATTCGTCAGCGTGTTTTTATCGCCTCTCGATGTCCATATCAATCGTTCCCCGATCGCCGGCAAGGTGTTGAACGTAAAGCTTTTTAAAGGAAAAAAAGCTCCGGCAACCAGCAATGAAGCGAGTAAAACAAATGAGCGAAATGCTTTAACGATAGAGGGTGAGAAGATGACGGTAGTATGCACCCAAATAGTTGGAATTCTCGCCCGTAGAATTGTGTGCTGGCGCAAAGCGGGTGACCAATTAGAACGAGGTGAGCGATTCGGTCTTATCAAGTTTGGCTCTCGTACCGATCTGCTTATGCCCGACAATGTCGAAATCAGAGTCAAAGTAGGTGATCGGGTGAAAGGCGGCGAGACGATCATTGCAAAAATGGTAGAATAATCTCGGGTTATGGAAGAGAGCGAAAACAACGCAAATCACAGAGGCATAAAAAAGGGTTTATACCTAATACCGACCGCCTTTACTGCTGCAAACATTGCAATGGGATTCCTGGCAGTTATTGCGTCGCTCCGCGGATTTCAAATCGTGACGGTTACTCCCGACCAAGCGGCAGTTTACTTCGATTATGCCGCTAAAGCTATCGGACTTGCAATACTCTTCGATACCCTAGACGGGAGATTGGCGCGGATGACCAAAACTGCCACCGAACTTGGAGTCCAGCTCGATTCGCTCGCGGATGTTTTAACGTTTGGAATAGCTCCTGTTACCCTCGTGTATTGCTGGGGAATAGGTGCAACGTTTAGTGAAACCAGTCCTCTCCACAAAATTGGAATATTTGCGTCGTTTGTCTATCTGATGTGCGGCGTAATAAGGCTTGCTAGATTTAACCTTCAAGCGACCCGCCCGAGAGTTTTGAGGGAAGGTTCGCAGAAAATTGATAAGAAACAGTTTGTTGGTCTTCCGATTCCGGCTGCGGCGGGGTTGATTGCTGCGGTTATCCACTTTGTCCCCGAGCCCCTAATCTATTTCGGTCAGAATCCTGCAAAAACATACGGAACGCTGGTCTTGATGATCCTTCCAATTCTCGGAGGATTGATGGTAAGCACGCTTCGCTACAGCAGTTTCAAAAACGTCGGTGCAGGAAGGCGAAAGCTACATCTCATATTAGTTCTCGGGACATTGGGGATGTTCATTTGGCTGTATTCGGAGTATGCACTTCTAGCGATTAGTGTGGCTTATGTCTCACATGGTTTGGTGTGGTACCTAATGAGAGTCTTCCACCTGCGAAAGCGGGTCGAGGTCGAGGCAAGTGGGTGAAGGTGACTAAAACTTAAAAGATAGTAGGATCAAGGACCGCTTTTTAGTGGTCTTTTTTTATTTTATCGGTAAGATATTTGGCATGAGAAATATTCTTCCCTTGGTAACCTTTGTACTGTTTGTCTTCACATATTTATTCTTGACGATGGCGAATGCTCAAAATGTGGTTCCAGCTGAAAAACGCTCAAGAATTCGCGACCTCGGCGCGACGGTCGGTGTTTTGCCCACCGGAAAATTAAACTCGATTACGGATGTCGCCGGAGTTAGAGTCGGACACAAGACTGTCGTTCGCGGCGATAATGTTCGAACCGGCGTTACTGCAATTTTACCCCACAGCGGAAACTTATTTCTGGAGAAGGTTCCGGCGGCAGTTTTCGTCGGAAACGGATTTGGAAAACTGATAGGCTCAACTCAAGTCGAAGAACTCGGAGAGATTGAAACCCCAATTTTGCTTACTTCAACACTTAGTGTTCCGAAAGTCGGAGATTTTCTTATGGATCATATGCTCGCATTGGATGGAAATCAGGGCGTCCGATCAATAAATCCGATTGTTGCGGAAACAAATGACGGCTATTTAAATGATATTCGCGGTCGACATATCTCGCGGGAGGATGTTTTCGAAGCGATAAATAGTGCGGTGTCTGGCCTTGTCGAAGAGGGTAGCGTCGGTGCCGGAACGGGAACTGTTGCATTTGGCTGGAAAGGCGGTATCGGAAGTTCCTCGCGAAAACTCCCTGAATCGCTGGGTGGTTTTACTGTCGGGGTTTTGGTCCAATCGAATTTTGGAGGAGTATTGCAGATAAGCGGCGCACCGGTTGGGATCGAATTGGGAAAATATTATTTGAAAGATTCGCTCGCCGGCGCCCGGTCAAACCATAAACTTAGTCGTGACGAAAATGATCTGGCGGATGGTTCAATTATTATTGTCATTGCGACGGATGCACCGATTGACGCGAGAAATCTCAAACGTCTTGCGGCACGATCAATAATGGGTTTGGCGCGAACGGGTGCGGCAGGAACAAATGGAAGTGGAGACTACGCGATCGCGTTTTCAACGGCTAAGTTTCTAACAAACGCGCGCCCTAATAATTCAAATCCCCGTCCGTTGCTTTCAAACGACCAAATGTCGCCGCTATTTCTTGCTGCGATTGAAGCTACAGAAGAAGCAATTTACAATTCAATATTTATGGCGACGTCAGTAACCGGCAACGGTCACACCGTCGACGCGCTACCCATCGATAAAACTGTAAAAATTCTTAAAAAATACCAGATTATTAAATAAAATACTGCTTGAAACGAAACTTCCTTTGTGGAATAATCGAAAAAATTGACCACAAAGACATATAGGTCATAATTCACTAATTATGAGAGCGAGTGTACAAACAAAGGAAATACGAGATGCGATCCTTGACGCCACCGATCGACTGCTTGCCCGTTACGGGTACGGGAAGATGACAATTGATGACCTCGCAAAAGAAGTAGGAATCGGGAAAGGCAGTATCTATTTACATTTTTCGAGCAAAGAAGAGATTGCGCTATCGCACGTAGACCGAATCATCGAACGGCTGTGTGAAGAACTCAAAAAGATTTCCAGAGAAAATATCCCCATAGAAATCAAACTAAAGAAAATGCTGCTGATGCGGGTTTCGTTTCGTTTTGAAAGCGTACAACACTACACGCAGAGTATAAACGATCTCCTTTCTTCTTTACGCTCAAAACTGCTTGACCGGCGAAAGGGTTACCACGAAATCGAGGCTAAAATCTTTGCGATGGTTATCAAAGATGGTCAGAAATCCGGGGACTTTCAAGCCGGAAACCCGCTCGGCATTGCGCGCTCGTTCTTACTGGCGACAAACTCCCTGTTGCCTTTTAATCTGACAACTCAGGAACTAGGCAAACAGGCAGAAATTGAGGCGAAAACAAAGCAATTAGCAAAAATTCTTATACGAGGAATAGAAAAATAATGTTTGAGAGCAATAATTTCAAGGGCGTTGGATTGGTTTTGGCGGGGCTTATGATCGGAATCTTCTTTTTTGGAAATTACGTCATAGTTGCGCAGGAACCAAAAGATATGACCATCGATTCCGCAACGCAAATGCGGGTTGTTGAACAACTCGAAAAAGACTTGATGGAAAATTATGTCTTTCCTGATCTCGCGAAGAAAATGAGCGCAGATATAGCAAGCCGCATAAAGCAAGGCGAATACAAAGATACGACAAGCGCATTGAAATTTGCGCGTACACTGACGGATCAATTGCAAGCGATAAGCAAGGACAAACACCTCCGGGTTAGATATTCCGAGCGGGAAATACCCGTGAGAGCGGAAAGAAGCGAACCTACGAAAGAGGAAAAGGCTCGCAACGAAGCGTTTATGAAAAGCACGAATTTCGGTTTTGAAAAGATCGAAAGAATGCAAGGCAACGTAGGATACATCGATCTTCGAGGTTTTATGGATCCGGAAGCCGGTGCAAAAACGGTCGAAGCAGCAATGAATTTTTTGGGTCATACTAACGCCTTGATATTTGATTTACGACAAAACGGCGGTGGTTCGCCGGAGATGGTTGCATTGATCAGCTCTTATCTTTTTGGCGATAAACCTGTCCACCTAAACAATCTTTATTGGCGAAAGCGCGATATTACAAACGAATTCTGGACCAAACCACAAAAAGCAAATGTTAAGTTTGAAGGAAAAGATATTTATATTTTGACGAGTAATCGAACATTTTCAGCGGCCGAAGAATTTTCTTACAACCTTAAAAACCTAAAACGCGCCTCGATCGTCGGCGAAACGACCGGCGGAGGTGCACATCCGGGCGGAACTTTTCGTCTAGATAAACATTTTGGAGCGTTTATTTCGACCGGTCGGGCAATCAGCCCGATCACAAAATCGAATTGGGAAGGAACCGGAGTCCAACCGGATGTTGCGGTTTCTAAAGACGCGGCACTCGATACCGCTTATCTGATGATTCTCGAAAAGCTCACTTTGCTTGAATCAGATATAGAGCGAAGAGAGGCGTTAAAACGAATAATCGAACGGACGAATAAACGATTGGCTGATTTGAAAGGGGACTAAATTGTTTAGGACGCCGACTTATCCTCGAAATAATTATTTGTTCCAATAATCTTTGATTTTCATGTCCAGCATCGGAAATGCAACATATTCGACCTGCCGCCTTGCCTTGCGTAGTTTTTCAACCATCTTCATCGCTGCCTCGGCATTTCTTGTGTGAACGATAATTGTAGCCGCTGGCTGAATGTCTCGGTTTTCAGCGAGCCATTTTGCAACGGCATATCCGGTTCGTTCGAAATCGTCGTGAGAATTTGTCTTGTAGTGGTGCGGTAAAAGATCGTGGTCGAGGAAAATCGCGTCATACGTTCCAATCGGAAGAAGGCGTTTTGCTTCTTCTACCGTTTCAGCAATTTCCAGATGATCTCCCTTGAATCTTTTCTTGAACCACCGGTGCCGTCTTGTATCATCATCAAGTAAAAAAACTGAAATCGGGCGGCGCTCTGCCGACAGATCGGCAATCCCGAGTTTAATCATAATTGTTCGAAAAACACTCATATAATTCTATTAAGAGCCGTGCAAACTCTTAACTATAACATAAGCGGAGCGTTCAAAAAATCGAAGAAATCTAGTTTCCGGCCGATCATAATTTACCGAAATCCGAAAAACTTTTGCTCGCAAATCGATTCGAAATCTCATCCTTGAATTCATGAATTTGAGTGCTATAATTTTGAATAACTTCTATAAAAGAACTCCAGAAATTTAGCGATCCGGCTCCATTCGAGATTCAAGTTTAAAAAGGTATCGATTTCATAGATGTCCCAAAATAAACAAAAAACTCCGCCATTATTTGTCGTTCCGGATATGGGCGAAAAGGATCAAACAGAAAACCTTTCGAAGCACTCCGATGAATTTGACGAAAAGGACATTTGCAGCCTTTGCTTTGGCTCGGGAATGGAATTCGTTGAAGGAAAGGGGGTACGGAAATGTGCTTGCAAAAAAAAAGACGCTCATACAAAGCTTCTTCTTACGGCTAAACTTCCAAAGCGTTACGAAGCGTGCCATTTTCACAACTATAAACCTCGAAATAATTCACAAGAGTCGGCGTTTCGCTTCGCCTATAAACTCGCAAACGAATTCCCTGCTGTGGAGCGCGGTTTACTCCTATCGGGCGATGTTGGCGTCGGGAAAACTCACCTGGCGGTTTCAATGCTAAAGGGTTTAACAGAGCGCGGATTTGATTGTTTATTCTACGAATTTGGAAGACTTTTAAAGGAAATTCAGGATTCATATAATCCCGTTTCGCAAACCTCAGAGCTCAAAGTCTTGTCTCCCGTTTTGGAAGCTGAAATCCTCGTGCTTGACGAAATCGGCACCTCAAAGCCTTCAGATTGGGTTCGGGACACGATGGCTCATATTATTAACACACGATACAATGATGAAAAACTCACAATTTTCACAACGAATTATTCCGATGATCCAAAAACTCCGCGGGAAGAATCGCTGGAAGACCGAATCGGGGTCCGCTTGCGTTCGAGACTCTTTGAGATGTGTAAAACCGTAAAGATCACCGGCGAAGATTTCCGCCAAACGTTTGACCGAACCCACTAAAATACATTAACTGTTGGCCAGCGATGGGCTTTTGGGTTTGAATCGATTGTAAATTCTAAATCCAAGCAAAACGGCGAGAACAATTCCAAACAAAACAGGGTAAGTAATATCTGATTTTTGAATCAGGTAATAGTGGATCACGCCCAAGATCGCGATTAAATAGCTCAAACGGTGTAGTTTTTGCCAGCGTTTACCGCCCATGCGCTTGATCATTGCATTTGTCGATGTGACCGCGAGCGGAATCATCAAAGCGAGCGCAAACATCCCGACAGCGATAAAAGGCCGTTTCCAAACGTCGCAGAAAATCACAATCCAGTCAAATCCTTTGTCAAAAATACTGTATGTGATCAAATGAACGCAGCCGTAGAAAAAAGCATACAGCCCCAACATTCGTCTTACTTTTACTAGCCAATTCCATCCAAAAAGTTTTCTTAGCGGCGTCACGGCAAGAGTGATCAACAAAAATGATAGCGTCAATACTCCGGTGCTGCGCAGGAAAAACTCAACCGGATTCGCGCCAAGTTTTCCAAAATATGCGTCCCAGAGCAACATAGCCAGCGGAATTAGGCTATTGATAAAAATCAGAATTTTATGGAATTTTGTTTCGCCCATAAAGAGCGGTAATGGATTAAAACTTTTCTCTCAAATCCATTCCCGAATAAAGTTTAGCTACCTGCTCGCCGTAGCCATTGAACATCTGTGTTTTTCGCCGAATAAGCTCGCCGATTCTCAGTTCCGTGGCCTGAGACCAACGCGGATGATCGACCTCGGGATTTACGTTTGAATAAAAACCGTATTCGTTTGGTGCCTGGATATTCCATGTGGTCGGCGGCTCCTTGTCGGTGAGTGTGATCCTGACGATCGATTTAATGCTCTTAAATCCATATTTCCATGGAACCACAAGACGAATCGGTGCTCCGTTCTGATTGGGAAGCAGTTTTCCATAAATTCCGGTAACGAGAATCGTCAAAGGATGTATCGCTTCGTCGATGCGAAGTCCTTCGACATACGGAAGCGGAATCCCGGCAAAAAAAGCTGACTGCATCCCGCTCGGCTCCTCTGGATATCTCACGTCTTTTCCTATCGGGTTTTCGCCGTCGTAAAAGGTTTGAAAAGCGACATATCTCGCATTGCTCTTTGGCTCAACCTTGTCGATCAGTTTGCTCAACGGGAAACCGACCCATGGGATCACCATCGACCAACCCTCTACGCAGCGGAAGCGATAAATTCTCTCTTCCTGTTCGATCTTCAAAAGATCATCAACGCCAAAAACCCTTGGTTTACCAACCAACCCATCGATCGAAACGGTCCATGGTTTTGTGACAAAATTATCCGCCTTTTCAGCAACCGCCGTTTTGCTCGTCGAAAATTCGTAATAGTTGTTGTAGTTCGCAATGTCTTTAAGCGGTGTCAGATCATCAGAAAGCTTTGAATCAGCTTCTTTAAAGACCTTTGCAATCTCAGCAGTATCGACCTCGCTTGGCGGGGGGGGATTTAGAAAACGATAACTCAAACCGGTGACGGCGGCCGTTCCGGCTACCAAACCAGCCCGACGAAGGAACGTTCTACGGTTTAGGTATGTCTCCTCATCCGTGATCTCGCTGCTTTTAATTTTCGCGGGATCGCTCATAACTTTATATTCGATGCAAAAACTCGCGAATCGATAACTCTCTTGAAGTATACGTTCTTAATTCCCTGGTCATGGCCGTTTTATTCCGCACTTTGATTGGCCCAAAGTGTTCTTCGTACAAACGCTCGCCTTAGTTTCAAAAACCTTCGCACCATCATCGGACTTTTCGCTCAAAGCTATGGTTGTTGCTTTTCTTTTTTGTTGAATTAATAAATAATAAACGGAGGTATGCTTGCTCCAAACGACATTCTTCGCGACCGATATCGGATCATTAGCCTCCTTGGACAAGGAGGAATGGGCGCGGTCTATGAAGCTATGGACAGCGTATTCGATTCGACCGTCGCGCTAAAAGAAATTGTCATCGATCTTTCCAATGTAAACAACACAAAAGCCGAGGAAATGGTTCACGCGGCGTTTGAGCGTGAAGCCAAACTTCTTGCAAAGATCAACCACGAGACTTTCCCGCACGTAAAAGATTATTTTTCTTATGACAACAGACAGTTTCTGGTGATGGAACTGGTAGATGGCGATGATCTTTCGAATCTTTTAAAAGATCGAGGAGCGCCATTTCCGGTTTCGGACGTGGTCAATTGGGCGGATCAGCTTCTCGACGGATTGGATTACCTTCACACACAAACGCCGCCGATCATCCATCGCGACCTTAAACCGCAGAATCTTAAATTGAATTCGCGCGGAAAGATCAAACTTCTGGATTTTGGCATCGCCAAAGGGACGGATTCGGCAAACCCAACGACAATAACGGATCAGACTTTCGTAGCCGCGACGCTTAACTATTCGCCCATCGAACAAATGATTCGGGTTATCGACCCGACATTTTTAGCAGTTATTACTCACAAATACTCCGAGCAAGTTGAGCCGTTGCTTGAGCAAAATGCGGATACTCGAAGCGACATTTATGCGTTGGGTGCTACTCTTTACAATTTACTAACCGCTGTTTCACCGGTCGAAGCAGTGAAGCGTGGAGTCGACGTTTGGGATGGAAAATTGGATCCGCTTCAGAATCCGAGCAGCATTAATCCCACTATTCCCGAAGATCTATCCGAATGGCTTTTGAAATCGATGCAGATTCGCCGTGAGCACCGTTTTTCCTCTGCCGGGGAAATGCGCGACACCCTAAAACACATAAATTCGACTGCGGTAAAACAATCGGCTCAAAAAACCGAGGTGATGAACTTCCCTATTCCATCGGCGGCAGAAGTTCCGCGGCATACGGAAGCCGATGTAAATGATGTTAATAGTGTAAGAACGATCGCGGCACCGAAGAATGTATTTCCAACAGGTACGTCACAGCCAAATGTTGTAAATACCGGGGGTCCGGCAGTAAATACCGCCCAACCGGTTGTTGCGAATAATAGAAGCTATAAGATACTTTGGCTTATTCCCGTTTTTGCGTTTCTATTTTTGGTAGTTGGAGTTGGCGGTTTCGGAGCCTGGTGGTTTCTGCGGGATCGCGGCACCATTACCGATAGCAATTCCAACGTGAACTCTGATCCCCCGATCTTAGTAGATTTAAGTAACGTAAACACCGAACCGACGCCCGAAGTTGAAGATACTCCGGGTATCTCTATGACTGATGTTGGATCCGGGGATTCGACACCGGAGACGCCTAGATTGACTCAAGACACCTCGACGCCAAAAGCAACTCCGAATGTTAGAACATCGACGCCGCGACCCTCTACTCCGCGTCCAACACCACGCCCCACGGTTAGCAGACCGACTCCGCGACCGACAGTGCAGCGCACCCCTCCGCGTCCGACTCCCCAGCCGACCAAAAAGAAGATCGATAAGTGTATTTTTACCGACGATTGTTAATTTATCGCCCGAGTATTATTGGCAATTTTTTGAGATAACTCCGTCCGAATTACCAGGAAGACATATCGACAAAATAAAATCTTTTGGTGTGAAAAGCATCGTATGTTAATATTTTCGGCAGATAATTTCAGTAGGTGAAAAGGAGTGAATAATATCGTGACCATTAGGAAAATCTTAGTAAAATTATTTTGTAGTTCAGTTTTTGCGTTGATTTTGTTGGCTTCGGTCGGTTTGCAGGGGGTTCTAGCTCAAAACGGCCCCTTAAGTCTCGCAGAAGTTCTGACCGGATTACAGTCTCAAAGCGGCGGTTTCTCGTTGAGCGAAAAGAATTCGTTTATTACGGGTGAGATCAATAAAAGGGGCGTAACTTTTCGCCTGTCCGAGGAAATCGAAAGCGAACTAAGAAGAGCCGGCGCGGGTACTGCGCTAGTAAGCGCGGTGAGGATAAAGACGTCATCTGCTACTCCTACGCGGGTTGTAAATCCCAACGCTCCGCCAATTGTTGAATTTGACAAAATTTGGGTTGACTACAATGTTGTCGAAAAAAATCAAAAGGGGATGCGCGTTCACGCTAAGTTCACGCTCAAAAACCTGAAAGATGAACCTCTTAAGCTTACCGTCAGAGTCCAAAAAGAAAATGGGGATCCGCTCAAAACTTCAAACACGGAATATGCGAATAAGGGCGGACAGCTTGCTGTTTTCAGCAGCCTTAAACCGGGTTACATTTCTGCAATTTTTCAAGACCAGAGCGTGTTCATTCCCTACAGCGAATTCAATATTACGCCCGGACAGCATGAATTAAAGCTTGATGCGGACATTATTTACCCGGATGGCGACATGGTAAAACATTTGACGCTTTATCCATTTACCTTTACAAAACCGGTATCGACTCCAACGACCTCGGTACCCACGTCACCTGCCAGCGTAAAACTCGAAAAAATTTGGTTTACCTTTAATGAGAAAGTAAATGGCGTTACGGGAATGACGGTCCATACAAAAACGAACGTCTATAACCTAAAGGACAAGCCGATTCAGGTTGCGGTGGGGGTAGAAACCGAGAGCGGAACAAAGATTGAAGGCGTTAATATGCGTTCATCTACCGGTCAGCTAACGGGGTATTACAATATCGTACCAAAATTCGATTCGACGATACTCAACGACGCGCGGGTTTTTATTCCATATTCGGAGATCAATATACCCGGCGGAGTACATAATTTGAGGGTGCATGTGGACGTCATAGATCCGGCGACAAATCTAAACCTCCATGTTGGATATGAGAATTTTCGCTTTACGAAACCAAATCCGCGAGAAGTTTACTAAAGTGACGTGAAACAAAAGTCGCCAGCTGGAAATAGATTTCCGGCTGGCGACTTTTTTATTCTTAAACTAATAACTCCCGCCAACGATATTCGATTTCATGCCGCTTGCCTCTTGAGCAATTTTGACACCTACCGAAGCGCCGATCCGCGTAGCACCTGCTTCAAACATCGCACGAGCATCGTCGATACCCTTAACACCGCCTGAAGCTTTTACCCCTAACGCTTTTCCAACTGTCCGACGCATCAAGTTAACGTCATCAACCGTAGCACCACCCTTTGCAAACCCTGTCGAAGTTTTTACAAAATCTGCGCCCGCGTTTTTTGAAGCAAGACAAGCCCGCACTTTTTCGTCATCCGTTAAAAGTGCGGTTTCGATTATTACCTTACACAAAACATCATTTTCGTGCGCGGCTTCTACCACGGCCTTGATGTCATCTTCGACAGCGCAATCATCGCCCGATTTTAGCGCGCCGACATTGATCACCATATCCACTTCTTTTGCGCCATTAAAAATCGCCCGGCGAGCTTCAAAAGCCTTAACATCCGGAAGAGTTGCACCAAGCGGAAACCCAATAACTGTACAAACTGGAATGCTGCTTCCCTTTAAGAATTCCGCCGCCTTTTTCACCCAGACCGGATTTACACAAACCGAAGCAAAACCAAATTGCGCGGCTTCTTCGCAAAGCTTTCGGATATCATTTTCGGATGCTTCGGGTTTGAGAAGAGTGTGATCGATCAACGAAGCCCAATCATGAGCCGTTGCTGTTTCGCCCAAGACAATACCAATCCGGGAAGCACCCGCGTCAACTATTCTCTTTACGTCAGCACGGCAAAACGTTGGACAATAATCATCGTCCATTTTAGATAAAACCAGGTCCGTGATCTGATCGATCAGGTTTTCGTAATTTCCGTTTGAAAAGTCTGCCATTTGTTTTCTCAAAATCCGTTAGCACCCTCCATAACTGTCGGGTTTCCGCCTGCCCACTACCTACTGCTCACTATTTCGATATTGTCGCTCAATCGCATCGATTTTCCCGACTCGTTTTTTGTGGCGCGGCTCGGTGATCTCCGTTGTCAGGAATGCAAGGACAATCTCTTTTGCTTCAGCCGGCGTATTCTGACCGCTGCCAAGCGTTAAGAGGTTTGCACCGTTATGCTCACGAGAATTTTTCGCAAGTGCAACACTATAGCAAGCTGCCGGTCTGACACCCGGCACTTTCCCTGCGGCCATCGCCGAACCAATTCCGGCACCATCGATCACGATCCCGACATCAATTTTTCCGTCTGAAACGGCATCGGCAACCGCATGCGCAAAATCCGGGTAATCGACCGCCTCGCGGGAGTTTGTTCCAAAATCTCTGACAAGGAGATCATAGGATTTTAGAAACGCCTTAAGTTTTTCTTTGAGTTCAAACCCGCCGTGATCACATCCGATTCCAACCGTTTGAACCTTTAAAGAATCCGTGCGGGATCGTTTTTCAACGAGCTCAAGTTTATTGGCATCGACAAAGTCCTTTGCCGAAGGGGTCAGCTTCACATTTTCCGCTACGCGCACCTTTGCGCCAATTTCGAGACCTCGGAAATCGTCTTCAGTCAACAATGGTTTCGCAGACTCATCGCGGTCAAATTCCTTTTCCGGTTTGCGATTAAGCGCTTTGCCTATTTCACTCGCAGGATTGGTAGATTTCCCGGACGCGTGAGTATCAATACCGTCCAAAACTTTCCGCACCATTTCGCGAACCCGCTGTCTTTTTTCCAGTTGTTCCGACATTCTTCAGCCAGGGAAAACCCCGCTCTCGCACCTCGCCGCTTGTCTCTCGTTGTCTATTTGAATACTATTTCGAAATACATTTGCAATCAAATAACGGAGGCGTATTGTGGAAACTCAATCAGCGCAGGAAAAGACAGAATTTTCAAACTCAAATCTCGAAACGATGTACTCGGCGGAAGAAATTTCGGAGCGTGTAAAACAGCTCGGAAAAGAAATCACACGGGATTACAAGGATAAGGATCTGGTTCTCATCGGTGTACTAAAAGGATCGTGTGTATTTATGGCAGATCTAATGCGCGAGATCGATCTGAACATCGAAATCGACTTTATGGCCGTGGCGAGCTATAAAGACGGCACGGTTTCGACCGGCGATGTTGAGATAATAAAAGACCTGATGAAGCCGATCCGCGAAAAAGATGTGATCATTGTCGAAGATATTATCGATACGGGATTGACTTTAACCAGACTCGTCGAGCTGCTCGAAACGCGCGGTACAAATTCCATCAAGATCGCAACGCTCCTCGACAAGCCCGAACCGCGGATCAATAAGACTTTAAAGGTAGATTATCGCGGTTTTACGATCCCAAATAAATTCGTCGTCGGATACGGGTTGGATGTCGCCGGAAGATTTCGAAATCTTCCCTTTATAGCTGTCGTAAAAGATCCCGGCAAACTCTAGGTTGTACCCGCCGGGCAAATAGATTTACCAACTTCGCAAGATTTCCAAGATCTCCCTTGAAACTTTTACACCTTCCGGAAAATGCGCTGTAAAATCCTTTCGCAATCGTTCCGCGTCCGATTCAAAATACTTTTCTAAAGCCGCCCGATCTTTCGCGGGATACCGTACCCTATAATTCCCTTTCGAGATTCTCGAAAACTCGACACCTTCAAAATATCCGGTCGCGATCAGATCGGGAATGTGGCTTTCCTGCATATAGTCTTCGTACTTTTCGATCAGCTCGTGCCGAACGCTTGTCGTAATTTCGTAAACCGTCATCGGCATATTATTCTAATAGCAATTATAATTTCGTCAATCCGACGCATTTTATTGAAATTTCCCTTAGAATCGAAGAATAACTCCCAAACACATTGTTATCAATAGGTTATGGGCGTATATTTCTCATGTTACAACTGATCCGGGAATTCACGAATCAAAATTATATGCCAAACAGGAAAATTCTACTATTTTGCTTGTCCTTCTCTTTGTCTATCACGATGTCGGTGAGTGCTCAAACACAGCAGATCGCCAGCGTATTTCACGATGTGCATAAAGTTCAGTCGAAAATATTGAACGAAGAACGAACCTTCTGGGTGCGCGTCCCACTGGATTATCAGCGCTCCAGCGAGAAATATCCGGCCGTTTACATGCTTGACGGACACATTCCGCAGCCCTCTATGATGGCGGGAATTATTGAACAACAATCCTGGGGCGGACAAATTCCTGAAATGATCCTCGTCAGCATTCAAAATACAAATCGATCCCGAGATCTCACACCTACCGATGATGGCGGACGCGGCGAAGTAGGCGGCGGAGATAGATTTCTGGATTTTATCGAAAAAGAGGTGATTCCCATCGTCGAAAAACAATACCGCACACATCCATACCGGATCTTTGCCGGTCATAGTCTCGGCGGTTTAACGGTAGTTCACGCGCTCGCCTCTCGTCCTGAAACGTTCAACGCCTATATCGCTGCTAGCCCGGTTCTCGAATACGACAAGGATTTTGTGATCAAGGAAACTGAAAAGCTTTTCAGCCAAAAGCGCGAACTCCGAAAAACTCTTTTCATGGCGATCGGCGACGAACCGGAATACAAAGCTGGATGGGATAAATTTCAAAAGCTTGTAAAAAAAGAAAAGCCGAAAGACCTTGATTATGAAGCCAAAGAATTTCCCGAAGAAAATCATGCGTCAGTTGTCTTGCCGGCTTATTATTGGGGTCTACGAAAAGTTTACGAGGGATGGATCCCGGGAAAGATCGGCCCGCTCAACGAATTGGAAGATCATTACAAAAAGCTTTCCAAAAGATTTGGATATACAATCTTTACTCCCGAGACAATGCTCAACTCGATCGGTTATCAACTCCTTCAAAGCGGCAAAAACGATGAGGCGATAGGAGTTTTTAGGAAAAATGCGGAAAATTATCCTAATTCTTCAAATGTTTTTGACAGCCTGGCAGAGGCTTACGAAAGATCCGGTGATAAGAAACGGGCGAAAGAAAATTATCAAAAAGCTTACGAGATAGCCACGAAAAAAGGCGAAACGCTTCAGGCCGACGTTTATAAAAAAAACCTCGAACGCGTTTCACAAAGGTAACCAATTGTAATATCTGAGAATTCATTTAATAATTGCCCATTATGAAACCGAATCTATCATTATTTTCTATCTTGATCTTCACGCTTGCCGTTTCGGGCATGTCATTCCCGGATAAAAGCACACGCTATGAAAACCCCGGGACAAATGCATCGTGTCAATCGGCAAACTTTCCATCTCTGACCTACAACGAGTCAAATATCTTTCCAAAAGATAGATCTCTTCGTCACCCTGAGGACGGGA
>JBGTGX010000113.1:0-10830 GCA_041746475.1 Pyrinomonadaceae bacterium
ATTGCCGGAATATTTTTCATTATTTTGTAGCCTTCTTTTGGATGTGTTTTCATGAGCTCATATTCCTCATCCGTTAGGGCCGTTGGTTTCTTAAGTATTGAAGCGTGAATACTGATTTTTCCGACGTCGTGAAGAAGTGCACTTATTCTCAATGCTTCCAGTTCATCTTCATTCATTCCCAATCGCTGTCCAATAGCAACCGAAACTCGCGAAACCCTTTCTGAATGCCCACGCGTGTAATGATCTTTCCCATCGATTGCCGCAGCGAGTGCTTTTACCGTTCCAACGAATAGTTCCCTGTTCTCTTTTGCGGCCTGAGCAAGACGCGAAATATGGTCTTCGACCTCTTCGCTCATTGTATTGAAAGCTTTTCCAAGCGTTCCAATTTCCGTAAAGCTTCTGGTTTTAATACGGTGTGAGAAATCTCCGGACGCGATGGTTTTTGCCGCAGAAACCAATTTTAGTAGCGGTGAGGTTAGCTGCTGCGCAAGTAGCGTTCCAAAAACAAGCGTGATCAAGGCCAGTACACCGCTTATCAACCAGGTTTGTCGTCGCATTTCTGCGACCGAAACCAAAGCCCGTTCTTCATCCTGCATAACGATCACGCCAAATTTTAGTTCTTCACTTATTATTGCGGTCGAATATGCACCGATCATATTCCGGGTTTCACCCCTATAAACTGTTGTAAATGGAAGCAATGCCGACTGAATTTGGTTATTCGTCGTCGCCCATTCCTGTACGATTTTTAGATCGCTAAGGGGTTCGCGGCTGGTGATGTTCGAAGAATTCGGGTGGAATACCGCGCGACCTTTTTGATCGACAACAAAGATAAGCGGTGCGCCGCTTTCCCACAACTCATCTTCGCTCATCTTCTCTTCCATTATTGCTGCTGCAAGACCTTGAAGTGAAGTTATCGCAACAACGGCCGCAACAACCCTCTCATTTATCACGACGGATGAGGCAACCGCTAACACCAGCTCGCCATTTCTCTTGATCGACTCCGGTTGACCGACTATTACGCCACTCTCACCTAGGTTGGAAAGTACTTCTCCGGAAATCCGCTCGATATCGAGCTGATTTATGGTTTCCGATCGAAAAACCGAAAGCGAATCTCCTTGGATCGGTTTTACAAAGAGTGCAAGTAGACTACTGTCTTGTTCGACATCCGCAGCTATCTTGCTTTGAGTTTGGACGGACGAAAGTGTAGCTTCATCCTCGGTAAATTCAAACAACTCTTTGTATCGGTCGACGAGCCTGATGTACCTTCGCCCAAAAATCTCGATCCGATTTGCTTTATCCCGGACTAATTCGGTCTGATATCGTCCTTCTGCAGCTCTCAATTCGCGCCCACTTCGATCAGACAAAAACCAACCGGTAATCAAAAGAGGTACGACGCCGACAAACAAAAGCGTGCCAAGCACAACATACCTCAAGCTAAATGTATTCATTTTTCTAGCCATGCAAAAAGTGTCGATTGGACGCGAGGCGGCGGAAGTGGGACGCCAGATTTCATTCTATCTTATGCGTGGTATATGGTCAATATGTTTGTTCATCTCACAACTATGTTAAACGCAACTAACGAGTGATGCGGCATATTGATTCGAGCCATTCACTTGACTTTTTTTACCTATGATACGTATAGTTTGAGATTGGCAAATCAGCCATCCTAGCTCAGCTGGTAGAGCAACGCATTCGTAATGCGTAGGTCGTCGGTTCAAATCCGATGGATGGCTCCACTATTTTCAACGACTTACGGAAACACTCCGTAAGTCGTTTTCTTTCTTTGCCAATAACTTTTCCATCGTTTTCGCCTATCTGGTTGACTCGGATAACTCAATGGGATTGCCTGATGATGGATCTTCAAGCAGAACTTTCAACCCGAAGCGTTTAGCTTTCGTGTTACTCTCATTTGATTATTTTTGTTGTCAACTTGAAAAATTATGTCATATGAAATGATTTTTGTTTTTGGCGTGCTTCTGCTCGCAGTTGTTCTATTCGTAACGGAAAAAATCTCGGTTGATCTTGTGGCGCTTTTGATAATGGCGATTCTGCTCGTCAGCCAAATTCTTACGCCCGGAGAAGGTTTAGCGGGGTTCAGTAATACGGCGACGATTACCGTTGGATCAATGTTTGTCATTAGTGCAGGACTCTTTAAAACCGGTGCGGTGAATTTTTTAGGCGCTTTTGTTAACCGAATCTTCAAACAAAACTTCTGGGTGGCAATGATCGCCGTGATGATTCTGGTCGGCGTGTTATCGGCGTTTATCAACAACACGCCGGTTATTGCGATTTTTTTGCCGATTATTTTAGGCGTTGCCAAAGAGACCAAGATCAGTGCTACAAAGTTGCTGATGCCGATTTCATTTGCTTCGATGTTGGGCGGAGTCTGCACTCTGATAGGTACTTCGACAAATATTCTGGTCAGTTCGATTGCCGAGGAAAAAGGTTTGCCCGCGTTTACGATGTTCGAGTTTTTGCCGCTCGGTCTGTCGATGTTCTTTGTCGGTACGGCTTATATGCTCATTATCGGCATTCGTCTGATACCGGAACGACGCGGCGAAGGCGATTTGACCGAAACTTTTTCGCTCGGCGAATATCTGACCGAAGTGGTATTGCAAGATCATAGTTCTTCGGTCGGCTGTACAATTGAAGAGGCACCGATTTGCAAAGATTTAGATTTTTTAATTCTCGAAATCCGGCGTGGAGAAAAATTGATTATTCTGCCGACTGCCGAAATCGTTTTGCGATCCGGTGACATTCTGAAAATCCGTGCCGATGTTGAAAAAATTCGTATATTGCAGAAACGCGAGGGCGTAAAACTAAAACCGCAGGCAAAATGGGGCGATGAAAGCGTAACTTCCGAAGATTATAAATTAGTTGAAGCCGTCGTGGCACCACACGCGACTTTTGACGGGGAATCTTTGCAGGAGATAAATTTTCGCGAAAAATACGGCACGACTGTTTTGGCGATTCGTCATCAAGGAAAACTGTTGCGTGAAAAAATCTCCGACACGAAGCTCAAGGGCGGCGATACATTATTGATCGAAGCAAACAAAGGCCGCATTGCATCGCTCAAACTGGACAAGGATTTTATAATCGTTTCGGAAACGGAAACTGTCAAATTTCGCCGCGATAAGGTCGTTATCGCACTTTTAATTGTCGCAGGCGTAATTTTAACGGCTAGTCTGGGATTTTTGCCGATCGTTGTTTCATCGGTGGTCGGGGCGATTTTGCTCGTATTATTTCGCTGCCTTTTGCTCGACGAAGTGTATCAGGCGATTGACTGGAAGATCATCTTTCTGCTGGCGGGCGTTTTATCGCTCGGCACGGCACTTGAAAAAACCGGCGCAGCGCAGATGGTTTCTTCGACGATTCTTTCTTCGGTCGGATCATTCGGTCCGGTTATGCTCGTCTCAGCGTTCTATCTGCTGACTTTGATCTTAACCGAGATGATCTCCAATAACGCGAGTGCCGCCTTGATCGCACCAATTGCGATTGCCACCGCCACCACGCTCGGAGTCAGTCCCGTGCCGTTTTTGGTAGCCGTTACATTTGCAGCTTCGGCAAGTTTTATGACGCCGGTCGGTTATCAAACCAACACGATGATATACGGACCCGGACAATACAAGTTTTTCGATTTCGTCAAAGTCGGTACTCCTTTAAACATCATCCTGTGGATTACGGCATCACTTTTAATTCCTTTTTTCTGGGCGTTTTAATGCTCGAAAAAACTGCTGCCATAAATAATAAATCACTTTATTTGTGGCGATATATAATTCTGCCTTTTGTGAGATCATAAGGCGACATCTCAACGTCAACTTTGTCGCCGATCAAAATGCGAATTCGGTTTCGACGCATTCTGCCTGAGATTTGTGCCATTACGATATGTTCGGTTTTATCAACTTGAACCTTAAAACTAGCGCCACGGCTTTTATCAATAACAAGTCCGCCCACTTCTACTAACTCTTCTTTCATAGGTTTTTTCTCCTTTCATTTGTTGCCCCGATATTACTGACCTGCAATGACAACAGATGTTTTTCCAATACAAAAAATATCTCCGGCTAAACTTGTGCCGGAGATATTTTTTAAAAATCGCTTTCAATCAAGCGTTAGGTCCTAGTAACGTGAACCGGCTGCACTGCGATTTTCGCGCGGTTTGGCTTCGTTAACTTTCAGTTCGCGACCGTCAACTTCTTTGCCGTCAAGCTGTGAAATAGCGTTTTGAGCTTCTTCTTTGCTCGACATTTCGACAAAACCGAATCCACGCGAACGACCCGTGTCACGGTCTTCGATCAAATTAGTTGATTCAACCGTTCCGATCTCGCCGAACAATTCTTCTAAATCCTGTGCTGATGTATCGAAGGAAAGATTTCCTACATATAGTTTATTTGACATAATAATATTTACCTTTTCCCAAAATTTTGGGAATTTCAAAAGAAGTGTCGAATCGAATTTGGCTTCGGAGAATAAAACGGTGATCTGACGAAGAATCGGTTTCGGTGTCTTAATAATTTCAAGAGCGACTTCTGTAACAAAAAAACGAACCTGCTCTCGAACTAATCTAAAAAAACCGTCTTGGACGAGCGCATCACAATTTGATGCAAGAGAAGGACTGATATTGTTAGGATGCGCTTTTAACTTAATAGTTGCAAATTGAATTTCCAACAATTTTTGATTGGATTTTACGTTAACGGTAATCAGCACATTGATTATTGCTTTTTAATTTCCGCCTTGCGGATTTTCTTTTTTGTTCAAACGGTCAACCGTTGTCCGTCCCGTCATCAGAGTCGGCATTATTTTATAAACGGCCTGCACATTGGCACGAATCCATTGATCCATCCAGTGAATGCTGAGCGCGGGCGTTAATTTCGGATTCTCGGCGAGAATAAAATTCATCGCATGTTTGTATTCTTTTTCGTTCGTCAGACGCAGTGCTTCACCTGTGACGATGACGCTCTGCCACTGTTTTTCGTCAATGATTTCCTCGACTTGCAGACAAACCTGCGGATTTTCGTTGATGATATCGGTCTTTTTGCCTTCGGTCGTGAAAATAAAAATGTCGTGCAAATCGTAAGCGTAATGCACCGGAACGACATACGGAACGGATTCGCGCGACACGCCAAAATGCCCATAATTTATGCGCTGAAGCAGATTTTTGCAGTCTTCACTACTCATTTCTTCAACCTGCACCATTGTTTTCGCTTCGATCATATTTTTTTCCCTTTAAATCTTTGACTGAAATCTTGTTCAAGTGAACGGTTTTTGAACCCATAATCAGAAACGATTATTTGGCGGTCGCATTTGCTGCTGCCGTATTATTGTCGTTGACCGAAGCGTCTGCCGGCGCCGTCGGATAAACCAAAGTTTTAGTGCCGTCGGCTTCTTCGATTTCGATTGTTCCGCCGGAATTCTCATCAGCACGGCGAAAATAGACCTTCGTCGGCCCGAGAATATTATGCGTCTGGTGACGCGCGGTATCTTTTCCGACAAGAATCTCGATCTGCGGCGATTGATCTTTGTCTTCAAAGGTCAAACCACCAAGCGGAAGCCCTTAGGATAGAATTTGAACACCGTTGTCGGGGCTTAATACTTCAACTTTGGTCAGCCAATCGAGTTTATCGCGGCTTTCTTCGTCAAAGAATTTTCCATTGGTTTTTGTGTACGTCTTTGGTCATAAGTTTTTGCTTTTAGTGATAAGATTTTTCGAAACGCCAGTGTGGCATTACTAACTTGCTTAAAACATTTTCAGGTATGATAGCTTCCACCGAACCGTTACCCGCAAAATCAACTCCGCGCGGTATTTTATGATAAATTGCCGCCATTGTGACTTCCTTCATGTTTTCGGTTATCACCAAAAACTCTAGGCATTTTTTACCAAACTCCCGTTTTCCAATTTGTATCGCAATAAACCGCCGGCACCCTGCATAGCCGCAAATTTTTCGTTGTCTTCGACCATTTCGACGGTTGCGCCGTTGGTTTCGGCGAGGCGAATCAGTTCGTTGCGCGTATCGTGATCGAGCTTTTCCGACTGCGGATCTATTAGAAGAGTTTCGACCTGACCGTTTTCCAAAGCCTTTTTCGTCAAATTAATTCCCGCCACACCGAGACCGTCACCGCGCACTGCGCTGATCAGTTTTTCGACATTCGTGTTGGTGTTTTCTTTTACGATATCCGCCAATATGCCGCCCACGGCTTCTTTGATTTCGAGGCGCGGCGTTTTTTCATCGATCCGCAAAACCTCCGAATATAATATCTCACGCGTCTGCGGCGAAAGATTGGTTTGAAGCAGCGTCATCGCAATTTCGTCGCCCGCGATGATCAGATTTTTCGCGTCAACTTCCCTGATCAATTCTTCGAGATCTCTAACGACTTCTTTGGAAAATTCATCGCGTTTGTTATCGACGGTGCGCTGATATTTCATTTGGTTCCAACCGCCGCCCGATGTTTTCTGGTAGAGGTCCGTGTTCGGATCATTTGGCGCTTCAGTTTCCTTTAGTTTCCCATAATTGGTCACGAAAAATCGTGCCGTATTCGTATCAACAACCGCGACGACCGCTGATTCGTAATCGCCCAATATTTTGGCAAACTGAAACAGCGATGGAACTGCGCCAACCGCAACTTGGTTTTCGAGTTCCGCGCCGATTTCCATCTTTTCCCATAAATTCTCCGCCGAACACGCGAAAATTATCAAACCGCTTGTTGCGGGCGACATTTCGTCTGCCACGAATTTCTCAATTTTTTCACGGTCAGCGCGAAACGAATCCAGATCAGCGCCGCGCGGTAAATATGTTTTTTCGATCTCATGCAGACGATCTTTAAGAACGATCTCGCCTGACCGGATTTCCGGATTTCCGCCCGTTGCCTGCGGACGCATATCGAGATAAACACTTAAAACAGGCATTTCTGACGGCTCGAATTCCGCTAATTTTTTGATTAATTCTTTGTTCATAATTTCTATTTTCTCCAAATCAAATCTGCTCAATAACCTTATGTAGAAGCTGGTTGACTTCTTTTGCCACTTCGATCATGGCATTGTTTTCTCCGACAACTGAAAGCATCATTTGAGCGTCAACTGCCGCAACTACTGATTTATTTTTCTCCTCTGCTTCATAAACAATTACATTGCACGGGAGAAGCAGCCCGATATTGATGTCTTCCTGCAGGGTTTTATATGCAAGCGGCGGATTACATGCTCCTAGAATCACATATCGGCGAAAATCCACTCCGAGCTTTTCATTTAGTTTTTCATCCAGCCGAATCTCGGAAAGAATGCCGAATCCTTCCTCTTTCAAAGCTTCACGAGTGAGCTTTGTTGTTTCGTCAAATGTCTTATTGACCGTCCGGCTAAAACCATATTCCCATTTTTTAATTTGTTTGGCTTTCATTTTTATTTTCTCCAAAATTTCAACACTTCATTCCACCACCTTTAAGGTCGGTTACCTCTTTTTTGCCCGAAGATCATCCAACCCAAGAGGATGCCGAAACCGAGCGTTAAAAAGCTCGGAATCCACATCCAATTAAATCCACCGCTCCACCTTTGTCCCATCATCCCACCATTCATCATTGAATTGTTCATTGCCCCGCCGCCAAAGAGCAGAAAAAGCAGGACGACCACGGCAAGCACTAACATCAGCGGTGTTTTATTTGATTTCTTTATGACTTGATCTTCATTTGTATTAAACTGCGTCGGCTTCGCTTCAAATTTTTCCAGGCATGCTGACGAACAAAAATAAATGGTTTGTCCCGCATATTCGATTTGTCCGGCAGCTTCTGATTTTTCAATCTGCATACCACAAACCGGGTCTTTTTTTGTTGTGTTCATAATTTTAAACTCCAATTAATCTATCTTTCGGATTATTTTTTCTCGGATCACGATTTGATTACTTGTTCTTTTTTGCTGATTTCGGGTTCAGTTCCCAGCGGTTTTCGTCCCGTTCTTCTATTTCATCAACCGGGTCGAGCGGTTCATTTCTCTCAAAATCCAAACCGAATGCCTCTCCAATTTGATCGGGATTGCGATTGGCAAACGTCGCATCCTCACGGCTGTTGGCTGGCGAAGGAAGAGTATAATGCGGCTCATTGAGTTCATTTTCTAATTGTTCCAGTTTAGATTCGCCACGATCTTCGGCATGCTCAAACTCCTGTCGAAGCTGTTCGTGGAGCGAAACTTCCGCATTTTGCCCGATTTTCGCCGAATTAATTTTACTGCCCGGTTTTTGGTTGGGCGTTTCTATTGATTTTTTCATATCTTCCCTTCGCCGTCCAGACGACCTAAAAATCCTTTTCGGATTGAATATGTGGCTAAAGAACGCACCAAGATATTGAAATATTTTGGTGCGGATTAGGGCTGCTTTTTTGAAATAATAGATTTAGCCCCGCAAGCTGCGTCCTGTAGCCAACCGATAAATTGATAAAACCAGAATTGCACCGATTATTGAAGAAATAAAACTTGGTATATTGTTGCCGATATTATCAAATGAACTGATCATCGGATAACCAAGGAAATATTTTCCAACAAATCCGCCGACAACTGCACCGAGAATTCCCAGGATCGTTGTTAAAATCAACCCGCCGCTATCACGACCCGGCATAATTAATTTTGCAAGGTATCCTGCTAAAAAACCTAAAATTAGCCAAATTATTAAAGAAACCATCTTATTCTCCCTTTTACGAACGTTGTCAGAAATATAAACTGTTTCGTTATGACAACGTTTCCGGATTGCCCGATGTTAAATTAGCTCGTCTTCGATTCGCACGGGCAAATCTTAATTTCCTTTTCGGCTCGAATAACGGCTTAATGTTTGCGGCACGATACTGACATATATAGGTGTTACTACATCTTTAGAATTTTCATCAAGAAGTTCGGCGGCATCTTGCCCGTAAATTGCCTGATTTCGGTCATTGTCAGGTGTGATTACCGAACCTTTGAGCGATACACCGGCGAATAAACCTTTGGCACGCGAATAAGAAAGAATTCCGGCATCCAACGTCGTATTTGTTGTCGCGCTTGCTGACCGACCGACTGGACCGGCGGCAACGCTCGCTTCTCCGCCAAGCTCGAATTTGTCTTCCATCAATCCTTTGAGTCCGCCGTCGTTCATGATCAGCATCACATAATCAATTTTCTGTCCGCCGATCTGCGCTCCGAAACTTCCGCCGCGGATCTTAAAAAATGCCGGCGCGCTCCAACCTGTCGCCGTGCGACGCGAGACTAAGCCGACTCCGCCGCGTCCGCCGAAAATAAAAGCAGCGTTTATAACACCCGGAAATATGGCGACCGCTTCCGCTTTTTCGAGCAGATCCTTTGGTATTGCCTTGTCGGGTGCTTTCATGATCTCGTTAAAAACTTTCGCCGCTTCGGCCGAAGTTTTACCGGCTTCTTTAATGTCTTTCTTCTTTTGCTGGGAAATGGCATTCTGCGCGGGAACAATTTCCGTTAATAACATCAATGCCATTGTTATTAGTGTAAACTGCGTCAATCTGCTCCAAATTAAGTTTTTCATATTTTCTACCTCAATAATTCATCTGCTTTTCTGAAAATTCTTTGATCATTCCGAATCAAAAATTGTTCAATTAGATATTTCTTGTCCATAGTGTTTGCGGAGTCTCGTTTCATATTCACGCGAAATCGCGGTTACTTTGTCATAATCGGGGCTATTTTCTATTTCACTGCGGGTGAGATTAACGTTGACTAACCTCTGCGGCCAGTTAAACTGACCGATCCACGTCGTGGAAATCAATACGTGTTTACCCGGCAGCCAGTTGCTGTATCCACGCCGATATATTTAATTGACCAATCGTCGGTATCCAGAAAGAAATCCTCGAGTTGACCGATCTCGCCGTCATTTGCCGCGATATTATAATTCGCAATTTCATGCATACTCCTCAGATGAACATCGGGTAATTGCGGGGCGGCAACGCCGCTTTCGATGACCTTCTTAACCATGTTCAAAGTGGCGTTTGCCTCAGCGAGCTGTGCGGCGGTAAAAGCCGGGCGTTCGTCCCAGTAATATCTGCTGCCGTAATAATCCGAAATCAGTTTTTCCATCTGCCGCGAGAACGGCTGGTGCTTGTCAACACCGGGACTTGTTATCACTTGTTCTTTAGGCAGGTTGACCTGAATAGTTCGTTTCTCGCGGTCGAGATGCGTAATTGCCATCGGCGAAATCAAGTTCTGCTTACGGGTTAGCCAGTTGCCAGTATCGGCAACGATATAACGTACGACCAGGTTTGCGTCTTCAAAGTAACACTCTTCGATATTTCCGATTTCACCGTCCGTCGCAATGATGTCGTAACCCTTTAAATCATTAGCACTCTGTAACATAGCTTTACTCCTTTACATCATTCAGATCTGCTTTTGCCGTCAGCGATTGACGCCTAAAAAAAGCGTTTGCGGTAAAAAGCCGGGATATTTTTAAAGTTAGTTGATTAAGGCGTTATAGTATGTGTGCTGTCGCTCTTATAGGAAATTTAAAAGACGGTTTTACTGAATTGATTTTTTAGAGATCGGAACCATTTATTTGAGCGGGAAAACTCTGTTCCTCGGCTTTGATGACGGCGTAGCACAAACATGAAGTTTTCTCTAATTTCGCGCGGTCGAGAATCTCCATTTTGCCGCGATTGTAGCTGATCAGGTTTTGTTTTTGAAGAATGACCGCAGATTTATTGACGGCTTCACGGCGCACGCCAAGCATATTTGCTAAAAAATCCTGCGTGATCTGAAATTCGTTCGATTGCATCCGGTCGGCGGTCATCAGAAGCCAGCGGGCAAGCCGCTCTTCGACCTGATGAAAACGGAAGCACACCGCCGATTGCGAGATCTGTACCATC
>JBGTGX010000114.1:0-38853 GCA_041746475.1 Pyrinomonadaceae bacterium
AGTTTGCCGTTTTTACGGATCATCGGGGAACGAAGGCGCTCGGGATGATCGTAAAACTTAAACGCATACCGGCCTTTAAGACAGGTATGCCCTTGATTTACTTCGGCGTCATAAGGTGCGGTAATGCTGATGATCTCGCCGTTTTTAGTTGCTACATCGAGATTGCATCCTACGCCGCAGTATGTACAAACTGTTCTTGTCGTTGCGTCAGGCTCATTGGTTTTGGATTCAAAAACGTCCGAGATCGCGCCGGTCGGACACGCCTGGCTGCAAGCTCCGCAAGAAACGCAGTCGGATTCTTTGAAGCTTTGTCCCATTCCTTTTACGATCTTTGAGTCAAATCCACGACCCTCCATCGTCAACACCATTTCACCTTGAACTTCATCGCAGGCTCTGACGCACCGGAAACAATTGATGCAGGATGCGAGATGCGAGCGCATATAAGGGTGCGAACTATCGCCGTTTCGATGAAAATGATTTTCTCCGGGCGAATATCGAACACCTGCCATATCTAGCCCGACTCCCATCGCTACCTTTTTGAGTTCATTACTTTTTGGGTTATCAGTTTCAAATTTATCGGCCGGGTAATCGCTTAAAACGAGCTCGATGATATTTTTTCTGAGCCGTTTCATTTTGTCGGTGTGTGTGTAAATGTACGACTCCGGCGTGATCGGTGTATGACAGGATGCCTGCACGCGTGTTTTACCATCTTTTTCCAGCGCAACCTCGACACTGCAGACACGGCAAGAGCCAAAAGGTTCAAGGTTGGGCGCATCGCAGAGCGTCGGAACCGGTTCGGGACCCATATTTCGCCGTAGAAACGACAAGATCATCTCGCCATTTTCGAATTCGGACGGCTTATTGTTGATATATGCGATATTCTTTGTTTCCAACATGTTACTACACCTACTTAAAGTATTGCTTTAACTCATCATCAAAATATTCCAGGGCATTTTTGATTCCGAGCGGTAAACCGCCGCCGAGCGCACATAGCGAGCCAATTTCCAAAGTTTCCAAAAGATCGTTAAGCAACTCGCGATCCATTTTCGGTCCGCCGTTTTGGGATTTTTCCATCATTTCCTTCCCGCGGGTTGAACCAATGCTGCATGGAAAACATTTTCCGCAGGATTCATCAGCCGTAAACTCAAACAAATGCTCAAGATATTTGATCATCGGAAATTTTTCGGGGACGGAAACGATTCCGGCATGGCCAAGCAGAAATCCTGCATTTGCAAAGCTTTCAAAATCAACGTTTAGCTCATCAATCTTGTGAGTCGGAACGATTCCGCCGAGCGGCCCACCGACGTGTACCGCTTTCACGGGTTCTTTAAATCCGCCGCCAAGTTCGTAAACCAACTTCTTAAACGACGATCCCATTTCAACTTCATACATCCCGGGTTTGTTGAAATATGAATCCAGGCAGACGAGCTTTGTTCCTGACGATTTTTCCGTGCCGAGTTTTGAGTATTTTTCGCCGCTGTTTTTTACGATCCACGGAACGGCCGCCAATGTTTCTACGTTATTTACGATCGTCGGTTTATCGAATAGGCCTTTTTGGGCGGGGAATGGCGGTCTTACACGAACTTCAGGGCGTTGTCCTTCCAACGACGAGAGCAGAGCGGTTTCTTCTCCACAGATATACGCGCCTGCGCCTTCGATGATCTTAAACCTAAAGCTAAAATCCGTTCCATTGATATTCTCACCGTGCATACCGACTGAATCGAGTGCCGCAACTGCTTCTGACATTACTTGAACGGATTCGGGATATTCTCCGCGTATATAAACTGCACCGTAATTCGCACCGACAATGTATCCTGCGGTCATCATCCCAAATAAAACCAGCTTCGGCTGGATCTCGAGTAGATAGCGGTCTGAATATGCGCCCGGATCGCCCTCATCTGCATTACAGACAATAAACTTTTGACTCGAACTCTCATTTCGGCACGCATTTAGCTTAAAATGCATCGGGAATCCCGCACCGCCGCGGCCACGTATCTTGGAATCCTTGACCTGGTCAAGTGCCCAATCTCGTCCGTTTTCGAGAACCTTCGCGAAGAGTTTTTTATACTCTTCTGCCGTCATCGGCAAATCCGTTAAAACGCGCTCGCAATTTGAATCCACTGTATAATCGTCGGCAAGAGCGGGATTGGTATTACTAAAAATTTCGTCGAGATGATCTATCGCGTCTCCCGAATAATTAGTTTCCGAATAATTAAACGCACTGTTTTCATGGCATCTGCCAAGGCAGCACATATGCCCTATCTCTCTCGGTTTCAGGTATTTAGAAAGTTTTTCCTTAACTTCCGCTTGAGTGCCGGCAACCAGGCATGCGCTTCCATTACAAACATGTGCCTTAACGCCCTCATGCTCTTTTTTCATGAAGTCGTAAAAAGAGGCAGTGCCGTATGTCACGGCATCGCCCATCAAGTATTCTTCTGCTAATGCTTTTAGTTTTGGGTTTTCAGGAGTACCGGTCAGCTTTGCATTCGCCACCATGCGCTCGAATAGATTATTTTCAAGACCTTTTCTTCCCGATAATGCACTGAGATTTTCTGACATAAGATCGTTTTCTTAAAAAACCCGCTCTTCTAAACTAATTCAAAAACCTGGGCTACGAATGTCCTTCTTTTGGGTTTGGGAACATATCGCTCTCACCCTCGCGTCTCGTCACGCACTTAAAGTCCTTTTCCAGCAATATCTTAAGGACATTGTGCTCATCTAATACCTGATTATGTTTAATACCGATTTGATCCGTCTCGCACCAATTTTTCCCGGTATTGATCGGAACACGGATCAAAATTTCATCCTCATCGAAACTTGCTCCGACGGTTTTTGCTAGGTCGTCCAGCAAAACCGAATAAATTAATTTCTGACCATGCAGAAATTGAACCGATTCGGTTACTTTTCCGATTTGTAATAGTTGTTCGATTTCGCTCATTTGGAGCCGCAAGCGGACTGAATTTCCGCGCATTCTAAGTTTCATTAATTAATTTTTGGTAAAAATCCTCTCGCCTCCGGTATAGACATTAAATTTTTGATCACGAACAAAACCGAGAAGCGTAATATTAAATTCTTCTGCTGCCTTAACCGCTAAGCTCGAAGGTGCTGAAACTGCTGCAATTACGGGTATTTGTGCCATTACCGCTTTTTGAACGAGTTCAAAACTCGCTCGGCCGCTCAGAAAAAGAACTTTGTCATCGAGCGGGATGTTTTTTTTCAGCAGCTGCGAGCCGATAAGCTTATCTACAGCATTATGCCGCCCAACATCTTCCTTTGTCTCAAGCAGATCTCCGTGCGCATTAAATAGACCCGCAGCATGTAAACCGCCCGTCTCATCAAAAACGGTTTGCGCATTGCGAAGTTTCTCCGGCATGGAATGGATATTGAATTGCGTGCCCAGGTGAAACGTATTGTTCTCAACTGGTTGCGCCCCCGTGCTTAATGCATCAATTGAACTCTTTCCACACACCCCACAGCTAGAAGTAGTATAAAAATGGCGCTCAAGTTTCTTAAAATCTATGATTGTTGACTCGACCAGATCAACGCGAACGGTGTTTTTTGGCTGGTTGATCTTTCCGCAGTATTTAATATCGGCTATTTCTTCGGCTGATTTGATAATCCCTTCGGTAAAAAGAAAACCGGCCGCAAGTTCAAAATCACTCCCTGGCGTGCGCATCGTAATTGATATCGCGCGGTTCTCAAATTTACCTTTGTCGTAGAAGCCGATTCTGATTTCAACGGGTTCTTCGATCGCTAAAGTGTCATTTTCAGTTTGAACAGTTGAATCAAAAAAGACGCGATCCACCAAAACCTCAGCCTTACCTGTCTCAGTTTTCGGGATTGCGTTTGCCATAAAGGCATTATAGCAAAAAATCTTGCCGGATTCTTATGGATTTTCGCTGGAGCAAATTGGCAAACGCTTAAGATTCGATAATTTCCCAGGCGGTTTCGGTTCTTAGGAGCTTGCTCATCATAGACGCGTGGACAGCGTGGCCGCTCTTTTCTGCTGTGATTTTTCCAAGCATCGGCATTCCAAGCAGTGCGAAATCGCCGATAATATCGAGGATTTTGTGCCGAACAAATTCATCCTTAAACCGCAGAGGGTTTTCGTTTAACATTCCCGTCTCAGTAAGAACGATTGCATTATCGAGCGATCCTCCCTGAGCGAGATTCGCTTTTCGAAGCATATCGATCTCGTGCGTAAAGCCAAACGTCCGCGCGGAAGCGATTTCGCGCCCGAAAGAGCCATTGTCCAATACGAAATGAAATTTCTGCTTCTCGATAAATGGATGTGAAAAATCGATGACGCAATCGATCTCAAATTTATCGGAAGGTTCGACCGACATTTTCCTGTCGTCTTGAATAAATTCGACCTTTTCGTTTACACGAAAATATCGTCGCGCTGCATTTTGTTCGGTAATCCCGGCCTTTTCTATAAGTCCGATAAAGTTTTCCGAAGAACCATCCATTATCGGAATTTCGATGTTATCGAGTTCGATAAAGCAATTATCGACGCCGATGCCGCGCAATGCGGAGAGAAGATGTTCGCAGGTTGAAAGCACGACACCTTTTCTTAAAAGGGTCGTTGCATAGCTGCAATGGGATATATACTCAGCGCTTGCCGGGATTTCGAAATTGTCCAGATCAGTTCGGATAAAGATATAACCGGTATTTGGCGGTGCCGGTTTGAGTTTCATATTTACCTTGACACCGGTATGCAGACCGACTCCGCTCGTTTTTATCGGTTTTGATATTGTTTTTTGCCGCGCCATCTAACAAAAATCCAAAGCAAGGTTCGTGCCGCTTACCTTAAAGCCCAAAATGCTTTATATTTGTAAATCAACCTTTCATTTCATGTTGCATATTGACAACACATGCTTGAGAAATGTGTGGCATAAACGTGACGGTTTGAATCAGTACCAAACTTTGTTGAACTTTTTATGGCAATTGAAACAGCCGGGAAGAAGCCGATAGCTTCCCGAAAACTAAAAATAGAGAATGAGGCGACACTCGATCTACCGAAAAACGCCGATCAAACAATTCAAAAGATATTGGCGTTTGTTCCAACCGAACATCGCCGCGGTCTTGACCGCCTAAAACTTGTCGATTTTATTTCGAATTCGCAGGTTAAGAAGATGGATATTCCGCTTCAAGGTGATCTGCCGGGCTTGTACCACCCAAAGATGCAGAATAAATCTGCCTGGATGGAAATTTCGCTCGGCGCGCTCTTGCAACCAACCGAAGGATTTCTTAAACGCTGGATGGCGAAGACTTCTTTTAAAAGTAATACCGCAGGGCTAATATTTTCCTTGGTCGGACAACATTATTACATGACGCTTCGGCATTCCGTGAAGAAGGGAAATCTTGAGCCGCAAATAAAGCAGTATGCGCAGAAGAATTTGCGCGAGTGGAGCGAGCAAGAGTCTGAAAACTCTTGGCGAGGACGGCTGTTTAAGCCTCTCCGCCCGACCATGGAACGCTGGGCCAAATGGTTGAATAAAAAGGCTGCGCAGAATAAATAAGGGCGCCAGCAGCGCCTGGACGAATGAGTGCTCAAATGAATATGGAAGCAAAACGAGAAACAGTTTTACAGCAGGCGATTGATCATTATCATTCGTTGATGGAAGATGAGCAACTAACTCAAACATCCCTTGAATCTTTGGACAATGCACTTCAGCGTGCGCGTCTGATTTTTGGCGGGCGGCGTTTGTCTCCGTATTTGCGGCCGGATTTTGTGCTTGAATCCGATTGGAAACGTGTTTCTGCAATTTGTGAAACGATATTTTCTACACTTGAAAAGGTAAAGGATGCGGCGGTGGATTCGGATGAACTTCTTGATGAGCTTGGAGTTTCGGAAGCCGAACGAGATCTTATTTCGATCGATCCCGGATATACACGGGCTTCGCCTACCGCGCGTCTCGATTCATTTTTAACTAATGATTCTTATGCTTACGTCGAACTAAACGGCGAAAGTCCGGCGGGGATTGCTTTTGCAGATTCCGCGAGCGATATTTTCCTCGAACTTCCGCTGATGAAGAAATTTCAGGTATCGTATGAGGTGGAGAAGCTAAACGGCCGGCCGAAACTTCTGGAAACACTTTTGTCTTGTTATGACGAATTTCTCGGACACAAACACGAAACGAATCCGACGATCGCGATAGTCGATCTGACCGAGCGCCCAACTATTGAAGAATTTAATCTGTGCAAGGAATACTTCGAATCGCATGGTTATAAATCGATTATTTGTTCGCCTTACGAGCTTGAATTTACAGACGGTAAACTTCGATGCGGTGACGACGTAATCGATCTCGTTTACAGGCGGCTTCTGGTGCGAGAGTATTTGCCAATCGTAGACCAATGCCCTGCGCTTCTTGACGCTTATCGGGCGGGTGCCGTCTGCGTCGCAAATAGCTACCGCGCTCTGATACTTCACAAAAAAGCGATGTTTGCCGTTTTGACGAATGAAAAATTTGCGCATTTGTTTAACGAAGATGAGCTTGAAGCGATCAAGGCTCACGTTCCGTGGACACGGAATTTCCGAATGGAAAAAACTTTTTACTATGATGAAGAAATCGATCTGATCGAATGGACGCGGGCGAATTCTTCGAAATTGGTCCTAAAACCAAACGATGATTACGGCGGACACGGAATCTGCATCGGTTGGGCGTCGAGTGAAGAGGAATGGAATAATGCCATCGACCATGCGCTCAAAACCGGCGATTATCTAGTGCAAGAGCGTGTAAAAACCGCAAAAGAGGTGTTTCCGTTTATCGACGATGACGGAAAGTTGGAAATGCGCGAGCAATTGGTCGATCTCGATCCGCTTCTTTTTAATGGAAAAGTCGGTTCAGCGTTTACGAGGCTTTCATCAAGCGAGCTGGCAAACGTATCGTCCGGCGGCGGAATGGTGCCGACGTTGATTCTAAAAGGGAAATAAGTGCCATCGAAGTGTGCGAAGAACCTCAAGTAAACGTGCCTAAAGCAAACTGATTTAGCGGGATGACCAAAACAAAACAAAAAACAAGACTCCGCGAATTAAGCGATGAGTTTTTACAACTCGAAGCGCGTCTCAAACTCGGCGGCGGCGAAGCAAAGATCGACCGCACACATGCGAAAGGGAAGTTGACGGCGCGCGAACGTATTGAATTGCTTTTTGATCAGGATACTTACCAACAGGAGATCGGGCTGCTCGTTGCGTATGACGAATATGACGGCAAGGCTCCGGCGGCGGCAGTTGTTACATCGCTTGGTAAAATTCATGGACGCGAGTGTGTTGTGATCGCTAATGACCCAACTATAAAAGCGGGTGCGTGGTATCCGGAGACGATAAAGAAAATTCTCCGAGCGCAAGAAATTGCTATGCGTTGCCGTGTGCCGATAATTTATTTGGTTGATTCGGCCGGTGTGAATTTACCATATCAAGGCGGAGTATTTCCGGGCCAATATGGAGCTGCGCGTATTTTTTATTACAACTCAATAATGCGGAAGTATTTGAAAGTTCCGCAGATTTCCGCTGTCATGGGTATGTGTGTTGCAGGGGGTGCGTATCTTCCGGCGCTATCAGATGTGATACTGATGGTTGAAGGCACTTCCTTTATGGGTCTAGGCGGCGCAAACCTTGTAAAAGGCGCGACCGGCCAATCGATTGATAACGAAACACTTGGCGGCGCTTTGACGCATAACGCGGTTTCAGGCGTTGCGCACTATAGAACTGCGAACGAACAGGAATGCATTGAAAAGATCCGCGAACTGGTTTCTGAGCTGCCGGAAAAGCACAAATCAAAAGTTTCGGTAACCGAATCAAAAAAACCAAAGGATAACCCAGAATCGCTCTACGAAGTTCTGCCGGAGGACCACCGCCAGCCTTACGAAATGCGTGAGGTGTTGAACAGCATTTTGGATGACGGCAAACTCGACGAATTCCAGGCGGATTACGCAAAAGAGATGATCTGCGGAACGGGACGGGTGCGTGGGATCCAGGTTGGGATAATCGCAAATCATCGCGGAATGGTTACCAGGAATGCGAAGCCGCCCAAATTTGGCGGTATCGTTTACACTGAATCAGCCGAAAAAACTGCTTATTTTATCGAAAATTGCAATCGCCATGGCACACCGATCTTGTTTGTTCAGGATGTCTCCGGTTTTATGGTCGGAGCAGATGCCGAGCATTCGGGGATCATTCGTGCCGGCGCGAGATTTGTTGAGGCGATGGCGACTGCGACGGTACCGAAACTCGTTTTGACGATCAACCACGCTTCCGGCGCAGGCTATTATGCGATGGCGGGACAGGGATTTGACCCTGATTTTATATTTTCATTGCCAACTGGCCGGATGGGTGTAATGGAAGGTGATTCGGCGGTCCAGGCAATATACGGGACGATGCTCGACCGTATGAAAAAGGAAGGAAAAGAACCTGACGAAGATATGCTTGCCGAAATGGAAGCCGTTCGCCAAACTTACGAAAAAGAACTCGACACAAAATACGCCGCCGCACGCGGTTTTGTCGACGCGATCGTTATTCCCGAAAGGTTGCGAGACTCCTTGGAGTTAGCATTACAAACAACTCTGAACACGGATAAACCGCATCTTGGGGCGTTTGTCTTGCCGCAACTTGAAAATTGAGTTTTGGGGGAAGCGCGATGTATTGCACAAGTTCACGTCTATTTAGCTGATGCCATAGCCTTTACCAGACTCTTAGAAATTCCACGTGCAAGATTTTCCGCGAGCGACCCCCCAAGACGTTGTCTCACCTGCGACTATTACCGTTCCGCTCTTTCTGTCATAAATTCGATAAACATATCTCGGTCGACTGAATATTTGTAGAATCGTCCGAAAAGGTTATAATTGCGGGCTTTTGATCGAATTCATCGCCGATTTGAACAAGCATTTTGATCTTATCAAACGACGGATTCCTGACCTTCTTTGCCTGAAGATAAACATTTGCGGGAAGTACAAGCAGGACTATCGAAATGAAAAGGGGGATCACCTTTTTTTTATGAATGTTGATCATGATTTGAGGAGTTTACGGGAAGCGCGGTAGAGCAAACCGTTCTCTTGTTACACTTTTCCGATTGTCACACCTCACCAAGAATATCTTCAAAGGCGGCGCGGATAGCCAAACGATAAAATGTGAGTTTTTCAAGAAGTTCATCTACGGATTCTAATTTCATGCGATGAACGATCAATTTGAGGGATTTCTTATTTCCAAGCGGAAGCCGGGTCGAGCGACCGACCGTCAGGCGCAAAGAATGGTCGAGGGCGCTTAAGAATTCATAGCCATCAGAGAGCGACGAAAAATTTTCGCCCGCAAGGGATTTATTTTTGAAAAGTCGTTTTAAGGAATGTTGAGTCGAACGGTCAGAATCGTCATCCATCACCGAATCTTTCAGCTGCAAATATCGGACCGCGAAATATACATCCTGTAAACCGCCCACTCCGAATTTGATGTCGATTTCCTTGCCTTGCTTACTGCCTGATTTTTCTTGTTCGAGACGATCCCGGATCCTTTTAGTTTCTTGCTGGAGTTCTATTTTGTCCTTCTTTGCCGCTGCAAGATGAATTACATTGCGGCACTCGCGCTCGACATACTCTGAGAAGCTATCTCCTTTCGGCACACCGCGAAGTTTTACATATGCAAGCCACTCCCATATTGCAGCGCGTTTTTCCAGATAATTTATTAATGCCATATGTCCGATCACGGTTGCGCCATTTTTGCCGTCGGGGCGAAGGCGCAAATCGACACGATATAGCGAGCCGTCGCGCGTCAGGCTCGAAAGAGCCGTGATAAACGTTTCCGCAGCCTTTGAATAGAATTGAATGCTGGTCAGATTGCTCACCGGACTTGGTTTCTTATCGTCAAATATCAAAACCAGATCAAGATCCGAGCCATAATCCATTCCGCCACCGCCGAGTTTTCCCAGACAGAGAACTCCTAAATCAAAGTTCGCAAGATCCCGTTTTAAATCGTGAGAAATTTTCTTTTTTGCTATTAACATCGCGGCATGAATGGACGCTTCAGCGAGAGATGTTTGGAGTGTCTTAAGTTCGGAAAGATCGAGCGTTTCGTAAGCATCAAGTGCGGCGATCTCCACCAAAAAACGCGCCCAATTATTGCGAAGTACGCTCAGTTGAGCCGGGTAATCCGGCGCTTCGCCTACCAACCTTGTCAGCTCTGTCTTGTAATCGGGATTTTTGAATGTTGCCGATCTCTGAGGCACGCATTCGGCAAGTTTTGGACTTGTTGCCAACATTTCGGCAAACGGCGGAGCGATTTCAAAGAATATTTTTAAAGAATTCAGTTTTTCTTGATCAAAATCGTTTACCTCGTCAGATTTTTCGATCGATGTCAGAAGCGGTTTAATCTCTGGTATTCCTTCGACCAGATCTTCGTGCCTCGCGCGATTTTCGTCAGGGATATCCTGCTGGAATTTAATATAATCTTCCCCGAAAATTCGCATGAAACAGTTTGTGACCGCCTCGCAATGCCCATCCAACTGTTTATTAAAATCTGCCACAAAACGAATTCCCATTCTCTGCGCGATCAGCAGCCGTTTTTCTATATCATCGGGAATGAAGTGGGTCTGAAGACCATTTTCCATTTGAACATTGTGTTCGAGCCGGCGGAGGAATTCATACGCATCAAAAAGCTGAGTCAATTCGAGCTCTGTAATAAGTTTTCGATCCGCGACCCGTGACAGGCTGATCAGCGTGTGCGGCGAACGAAGCCAGGAATCCTTGCCGCCAAACGCAAGCTGTAGCGCCTGAGCGATAAACTCGATTTCGCGGATTCCGCCTTTTCCGAGTTTTACGTCAAATCCGTTTTTTGCATATTTTTCCGTGTCGATCTTTTCTTTTGATATCCTAACGTTTCGAAGCGCGTCGCCGACCGTTATATCAGACGAGAAAACGCTTCGTGAAACTTGTTCAAAAAACGTATTGTATATTTCTGTATCTCCGGCTGCGGCACGCGAACGGATTAGCACCTGCTTTTCCCACATTTGAGCCGAATTTCCAGTGTAGTAGTTAATTGCTTCGTTAAGCGTGATCGCAAGAGCTCCAACTCTTCCGTGCGGACGCAGCCGCATATCTACTCTATACGCGGCTCCTTCACCGGTTTGATCGCTTACAAGTTTTGCTATAAATTCCGAGAGTTTGACGAAATATTGCTTGTTTGAGCAAACGCCTCGCGAGCCGTGCCCGGATGTGGAGCCATTTGTGGAGTAAAGAAAAAGAAGGTCGATATCGGAGGAATAATTTAATTCCTTCGAACCAAGCTTTCCAAGCGCAACGACAACAAATTTCGCGGGTTTTGAACGTTCCTTTTCGTCAATCTCGAGCGGACTACCATAGCGATTATCGAGTTCCTGGCGTGCGATTCTCAAAGAGTATTCGAGAATTGCGTCCGCCAGGTTTGAAATTTCTTCGGTTATTTCCGTTATCGTTCCCAGACGGCGTATGTCTTTGAGATAAATTCGAATCAATTCACGTCGTCGAAAACGCGCAAGCAATACATTCGTTTCAACCGAGGAATTTGTCATCGCAAATTGCGCAAGCGATTCAAGAAGTTCATCCTTTTCTTTAACACCCGAAACCTTCCTTTGACGCTTCAGCCAGGTAATATAATCGGGATTTTGAAGAATCGTGGTTGCAAGCAATGGGCTATAACTTGCAATCGTCAAAACGTCAGAAAGAAGCCCACGGTCTTTCGCGAGTTTGTTTGAATGACCAGGTTGGGTTTTCGTTAATTCGACATAAAAACGCCGCGCGCCCTCAATATCCGGTAGGTCTTTTATGAGCGTTTCGATATTGTCCATTTTGGTTTTATAAGAGACTAATGGTAAATCTTAAATGAAAAATGGCTAGATTTGAATTTCAAATAGTGGAAAACTTCCACAGAAAACGCCTCGACGAGTTTCTTTTCAATGAGTTTCGCTCGATGAGCAAGGCTTACCTCCGCCGTGTAGTAAAAGAAGGGAATTGCGAGGTTAACGGCTATATCGAGAACTCAGGTAAAGTATTGAAGTCAAACGACTTCATTGAGGTAGAAGTAGATATCGATCAAGAAAAAGGAATGAAAGCTGAAGATATTCCGCTTGAAATCGTCTATCAGGATCGGGACATTTTGGTCGTGGACAAGCGCGCCGGCATGCTTGTCCATCCAACAAACTACGAGCGGAATGGAACCCTACTCAATGCGCTAACCCACTACTTAAACCGCGGGAAGCCTGCAAAGGAGAGGTTTATTCGACCCCACCTGATTCACCGTTTGGATCGAGAAACATCGGGTCTGATGGTTGTTGCGACCAACCCGCGGGCCTCAAAGATTCTTTGCAGTCATTTCAAGAGAAGGCTTTTTGGAAAAAAATACCGTGCCCTCGTTGAAGGAATTGTAGCCGAAGATGAGGGAACGATTGACGCGCCAATCGACCGCTTCGAAGAGCATAAGCGTTGGAATGTAAAACCCGGCGGAAAGGAATCTCTGACCAAATTCCGTGTTGTTATGCGGGACAAAGACAAGACCCTCGTCGAACTCGTTCCAGTGACGGGGCGGACGAACCAACTGAGAATTCATTGCTCTCATCTCGGTCATCCGATACTCGGCGACGAATGGTACGGCGGGCGCAATTATCGTCGGCTCTGTCTTCACGCGTCAGAGCTCGATTTCCGGCATCCGGGAAAAGACAAACGGATAAAGCTCGCTTCGATCGCCCCGTTTGAAGATGAAATGTAGCCGAATAAAGCCTTTTTTCCATCGTTCGTCAAAAAAACCTTGTCTTGTACCCTTCCTTCTGATATATATTTCTCAAAAAAGTCACATTGTTTTCCTCAATGGCTCCGTTCGGATGATTGGATTTAGGGCGATTCCCCGTCGGTTTTGCAAATGATCGAAGCCCAATCACGTAAATGGAGGTATTTTGCGACTGCCCGTTATGATTTGCTTCAGTTTCCTTTTATTCATTGAGACATCCGTATGTTCGTGGAGATTTTTGTCACCAAACGCGCTCGATTACGCCATTGATGGTGTCCGAAACAAGAATTCTTTCGATATCCCAAGCAAAAATAATTGTCGGAAGGAACTCGTTGAATTGAAACAGATCAAGACGATGCCCTTTGCATCGGAGCATTTCAAGCAATATCGTTTTATCGCCGGGAACCCCCCAATTTTTCAAAAGCCAATTTGGAGAGTTTAAAATGAAAATTTATTTCCGCTGTTTTTTGATTTTGTCCTTTTTTCTGCCGCCGTTATATTCTGTTTATTCCGGTTTGCCAAAAACTCCAATAATTACGGGTTCCTGTCGAGGATTAGCCAGGGAACAGGCGGGTCGAAAGGTATCGCTTGCCATATCGTGTATTACGGAACGCGATATCGTCGACAAAATGATTATTCGATTACCCGATTTACCGCGAGACCTGAATTTGCAATGTACGAGTAACAGCAACTTGAATATTAGGGGCGACAGGAAGGAAATCATTGCGATCCGCGGTCGAACTGGCTTAACCGAAACGAACCCGGCCCCTGTGAGCACATGGTCAACGGAATTCGGTTTCAGTTGTGACTTCACGTCAAAAAACACGGGTGACATTCTGAAAAATATGACCCGGCAGCCAATACAGTACCGAGGGTATTCATCCAACCGAAGGGTTTCGAATGGAACCTTCAACGTCGAACCCATTCCAAATACTCCATGGGATTCGGGCCGAATCTATTCTCCCGGACAAATATCGCCGGGAAGTCGATTTGTTGTGTCGGTCGATGACGAATTGGAAAGAAAGATTATGAGTAATCTCACCGAAGATTTTCCGGAGGAAGAAGCAAACGGAGAGCTTCGGGAATCCCTGACATTGGGGGAAAATACCGGTTATCCGGCACTCAAGATGACCTTTGGCCAAAATTTGGATAGCGGCGGACTCAACTGGAAACCGATGCAAAGATATTTTCCGGATAATGTTCCGATTGATTTTAGCCAAAATCCGATTTTTGTCGGAACGGTTCCCGAAAACATAAACCCCGGATATAAGATTCGGGTCAGCTACACGGACCGATTTAGAGAGAAAATGTATGAAAACTTTCTCGACGATGTTCGGATAATTCCGAAACCCGAAACTTCCTGTACGTTTAGTGTCAGCGAGTGTTCGAAGTATGCCTTTGCCGGGCAAACTTTTTGCGCCTGCGGTTGTTTCGATACACAGGATTTGGCGTTCGGATATATTGCCGGGTTGTCGATTGACGGTCGTCCGGTTTATCCGTTGGCGTCTTCAGGAACAACGGCTACCTTGTTCGTACCCGCGGGTCTTACTCCGGGTGAACACACCCTCACATACACTCCGAAAAACGGGATTCCGACCTCGGTAAAATTTATTGTGTTAAAGGTTAATGGAACGATTGATCAGAACAAACTTAAGACGGGAGAGGCGACCGATTTACGGCTTCAAATCCTGGGAACTGACGAAAAGCTGCCGATTGAACTTACAAACCGAACGCCGGCAGTGGTTACGGTCGACGGCGGAGTGGTGCAAACGATCGATTCCTCAGGCGGGGCGAATAACATGATCAATCGGGGCGTCAAGGGCACCCAACAAGGGAATTTCAATATTACATATAAACTTAGTGTACCGCCATGTCCCTGCAATAACTGACGCCGTGGGCAAGACCGGGTGACTCCCGGTTATTTTAATATCGCGATAATTCTCAATGGTGCACCGCTGCCTCCCTTTATTTTCATGGGAAGTGCGATGACGCGAAAGCCTTTTGCGGGCAGTTTTTCCAAATTGGCGACGTTTTCAAATGCCGGGATATTCTCGCTCGAAAGGGTTAAATGGCTCTTGAAGTCTTTTGATTGACCGTAATCGATGCTTGCCGTATCGAGACCGATGGCATTGATCTTGCGGTTTTTAACCAGCCACGCCGCGGCCTCCGGCGCGAGACCGGGGAAGTGCAGGTCTTTAACTGCTTCGTCGCCACGTTTGTCGGTACCCAAATACTTCACCTTATCGGGATAATATTTTCCGAAACCGGTTTCCAAAAAAACGATGCTTCCGTCCGGAATTTCGCCGTTTGTTTTTTCCCAGGCGCTGATGTCCGCGACACTTATAAGATAGTCCGGGTTTGAAGCTGCATTTTTTGAAACGTCGATCTTTATTCCCTTAGCAATGAGTTTTTCGAGAGGGATTTGTTCGACGGTCTGCTTACCCTTCGCGAAATGAACCGGGGAATCGATATGCGTTCCGCCGTGTTCGGCAGCGGAAAAATTATTCGCCGAATAATAGAAACCTTTATCCGTCATTCCGTCAGCTACCTTTTCCTTTTCGAATCGTTTGGCGTTTACCCAATAGATCGTGTCTTCCGAAAAGTCATATGAAAGGTCAATTATTTTTGCGCCGGGGAATTCTGCTTTGACCGGTTCGGGTTGCGCGATTTCATTGTTCTGAGGCTTACTACAGCCAAACATCAAGAAAGCGATCAAGGTTAATAGTCCGAAAAACTTTAGACGCATATCAAACTCCGAATAAACTTGGAATAAAGAAATAATAGACCTATTACAGAGTAATCGAAAGCAAGCGGCAAGATCAGGAACCTTTGACCGTATAGGAGGCGACCTGTTTAAGGCAATTTGGACAAAGACAGCTGTTAAACTTCTGTTTAAGTTCGGCTCGATTTTCATCACTCAGATTCACATTCACACACCAGCAACCATTAAGGCTCGCTCCACACGTAAATTCTTCACCGCATGCCTCACAAAGGGAGGGATCCTTATATTTTTCCGAAACAAGACCGAGTATTTTTCTTGCCTTCATAAAGTCGAAATTCGCCAGGTTTAAATCTTAGTTCGGGCCTTCTTTACAAGGTTTTGACGCCGACAAATCTGCGAAATTTCTCGCTAATTCGTTGGCGTTTTTGACGGGCTCCACAATATCCGTTACACAAACTGACTCTCCCGCAATTTTTGCTACAACGAGTCGGGACGTGATGTTTTCGGAATGCTCGAGGTCTTCGCTTGCGTTAAAACGTACGATAACTGCGATCGGAACCATTTTCCCGCGCACCCGTTTTACACGCCATTCAGCTTTTTCTCCTACGGATGAAAAAGCGCCCGAAACAACCGTCCAGAGGTCAAGCTCCCAGACGTTTCCGCTGGATTTTTGAACTAAATTTATTGATTGACGAAGGTCACCTTCAAGAACATGAAGAGCATAGCCGCCGACTCCGGGACACTCGCCTTCGTAAGAGCCGGCACCGGAATCATCCGAATCAATTGTTTTACATTTTTCAGCTGCCAAGTCCGTGTAAATACTTTCAATTTTCGCCTTGGTTGATTTTAAAGAAGTAGATGGCCTAGATCGGTCTTGAGCTGAGACGATTACGCCTAGTAATAGGCTAAGTATAAGTACGAAAAATATGCTTTTCATTGGTTTTTACACGACATTGGAACGAATTTGCATGACGCCCTTGTCATTTTCAGAATTCAAGGCTGCGCGTCGCCGCTTTGATCGGGCATCTCCACCTCGCTATATGCCTCGCGCAGATCAACTGGTTTCCCACGTTTGCGCAGCTGCATATTGAGCACTTCGACAAATACTGAAAACGCCATCGCCCCGTAAATATAACCTTTCGGTATCTCAACGTGAAAACTTTCGGCCGTCAATGTAAAGCCGATCAGAAGCAAGAACGACAGAGCGAGCATCTTGATCGACGGATGTTTTTCAACAAATTCGCCGATCGGCTTGGCAAAAAACATCATTGCAATGATCGAGATAACAACCGCAACGATCATCACCCAAAGCTCTTTAACCATACCAATTGCAGTAATCACCGAATCAAGAGAAAACACAATATCAAGCAGTGTGATCTGAATTATCACGCTCGTAAGCGAGGCAAAAACCTTTTTGGATTGTGCGCCTTCGACTCCTTCGAGCGAACCGTGAATTTCGTGTGTGCTTTTTCCGATGAGAAATAATCCGCCGATCAACAAAACAAGATCGCGACCGGAGAAAGATCGCCCGAAAACGGTGAGAAGAGGCTCGGTTAATCCAATGATCCACGAAAGTGAAAAAAGCAAGATGACGCGCATCACCAGCGCAAGTGATAAGCCGACAAATCGTGCCGTCGGCTGCTGATCTTTTGGCAGCTTGCCCGAAAGGATCGAAATAAAAATAATATTGTCGATTCCGAGTACCAGTTCGAGCAGCGTTAACGTTGCCAGCGCGATCCAAACCTGAGGGTCTGCAAGAAATTCCATTTGTGATATTATCCCGTGAATATTTTATGCAATTCTAACATAACTAACTTTATTGGTTACAGGAGTAGCATTAAAAGATTCTCGGCTTTCTGGGTCGTTCGAATCGCGCGTGCTCAGCCCTATCGGTTCAAAAAGGATTTTGCCAAAACAATCGAATCCAGTTTTGAAGGTGATCTTGATCTACACGGATTTTTGGGAATGGATGAATCGGTCCGAAATGGCTACGAAAACATCAACGTAATTTTCAAAATTAAAGCCGATGCTCCCAAAGAAAAATTACAGGAGCTTGTCGAACTTGCTCAAAAGCGCTCTCCCGTTTTTGATATCGTAACCAACAAAGTTCCGGTTTCAGTTCAATTAGCAAAATAAAGAAGAAGAATTTCTTCTAATGGAAACGCTGAAGTTTTTTCTTAATTAAAAGCCGTTATCTTGTGGAATAACATTCCTTAAGTATAACGGCTCATCTTTCCTAAATTTTCACTCGAGATTAAATCCGCAATCTATCTTTTATAAACAAGGTTTCCGCCAACAATTGTTGCGACTACCCCGCCGATAAAGTTCCAGCCGTCAAACGGCGAATTTTTTGATTTTGATCTTGATTCGCTCACTCTGTATGTCCACTCAAGTTCGGGATCGATGATCGTAACGTCGGCTATCGAACCCGGCACGAGAGTTCCGCGGTCTTTCAATCGAAAGATCTTTGCGGGGTTTGCCGAGCACATTTCTACAAGTCGTTCAAGGTTTATAACTCCTTTATCTACAAGCTCGACCATAGCAAGACCTAAAGCAGTTTCTAGGCCTGTAATTCCAAAAGGTGCCCGATCATATTCAAGGGCTTTTTCGTCAATGTGGTGCGGAGCGTGATCTGTCGCGATCGCGTCTATAGTACCGTCTCTAATTCCTTCAATTACCGCTTCTAAATGCTCATTACTTCGCAAAGGCGGAGCCATTTTTGTGTTTGTATCGTAGCCCTCAACCGCTTTGTCGGTTATCGCAAAATGATGCGGAGTAACTTCGCAGGTTACATTAATTCCCTCATTTTTCGCTTGCCGGACGGCTTCAACTGCTCCTGCCGTCGAAATATGGGCGATGTGTATGTGCGCTCCCGTTTCGCGCGACAGTAAAATATCTCGAATCGTGTCGTTTTCTTCTGCCGCCGCCGGCATTCCTTTTAAGCCGAGAAGGAGTGAGAGTTTGCCTTCGTGCATTACGCCGCCATTTGAGAGCGATTTGTCTTCGCAATGATCGACAACAGGAAGATCGAAATCCTTGGCGTATTCCATAGCACGCCTCATCATTCCAGCATTGGGTACAGGTTTTCCATCATCTGAAACCGCAACTGCACCGGCAGCTTTCATCTCACCCATTTCCGCGAGTTCCTGTCCCATTGAGCCTTTTGTGATCGCGCCAACAGGGAAAACGTTTGCCAATTCCGCGTGCTCAGCCTGCTCGATCATATAACGCGTGATCGCCGCATTATCATTGATCGGTTTTGTGTTTGGCATAGGACAAACACTTGTGAAACCACCCGCAACCGCCGCCGCACAGCCCGTTGCAATAGTTTCCTTGTGTTCCTGGCCCGGCTCGCGCAAGTGTACGTGCAGATCAATAAAACCGGGTGCGACCAAACATCCGCTTGCATCAAAAACTTCCGCATCTTTTGGCACTTCCTCATCCTGCCTTAGCCAAGCCGACACTTTCCCGTCCTCAATAAGGACGTTCATTCCCGTATTTTCCTTTCCGATGGGGTCGATCAAATGACCGTTTTTTATTAATAATTTCATACGATGAGAACCAGTGATCTGTTTTTGACTAGATTCCATAAATAAATCCAACTCATTCTACACACTTTCAAGAATGCGTGGTTTCAATATATTCAATTTTGCTTTGCTTTTCGGAAACGCGCTCGAGAAAGGCAGTCGAAAGCGAGCCAATTCCGGCTCCAGGATCAAGTAACCGAAACGAATTCCAACTATCTAAAACAAAAAGTGATGCCATGAATTGGGCTATCGAAGAAGGGGTCATAAACTGGCCTAAATTAGTCTTTTCTTCCACTTCGAGTTCTAACGAAATATCTTTTCGAATTTTGTCTAAAGTTCTAAGCATTTATTTTTCTGTTAGTGCCTTTATATCCAGTTCCGTTTCAGTATGACAAATCGCATAAATTCAATAGACTCCAGAGCCGAAACTATAACTACCATATTGAGACTGAGTGACATTCTCAACGCTTTTGAGATCAATTACGTGAAAAGTCATTTTAGTAGCAGGTGACGCAGATATTATTTGTCAGCGTAAAAAGCATTAATCGTCAGTTTCATTTGCAGAAATTGCATTTTCAATTTCTGCATTGTGAGAATTTACATAGTTCCATGCGTTCGCAAGATCGGATGCCGTCAGTTGCGGATAATTGTTAAGGAGTTCGGCTTCGCTTATATTTTGCCGGCGCGCTTGTTCAAGAATCCAAACGGGAATTCGCGTCTGACGAACGCATGCCGCACCGCCCATTTACATTTTCCGTTTTTTCTATTCCTAAAGAACCGTTTTTTACTTCCTTCTCAAGCCATTTGAGCAGCTGAACTTTGTCAGCTTCGGAAAGTTCGGCAATGATCTTCTCGGTCTTGGTAAGTGTATCCGTTGCATCCATAATACTTGACTCCAATCTTATACTTTCGTATTTGCTTTAAATGCATTAATAGATTGCAATTATAATAATCGAAAATAACAAAAAAGAAAAAAAGGATGTCTTATATGTTGGTAAAGCCCGCGAAACGAAGAAATTCAATAGGGTCGGAAGAATCAGGATCTGAGGATTGAAAAGACATCTCGGCGCCGTCAGGTCGAATGTGAAACGATCTATTTGCCGCTGAGTCTACTGCAAGAATACCGATAAATTCGCCAAGAACTGCTCTCCAAAACTCCCCTCCTTTCAAAGGAGGGGTGCCCGAAGGTGGGGTGGTTGTCGCTTGTAATTATCTGCAAAATATAAATTTAACCGAGAAACCACCCAGTCACGAAGCGTGCCACCCCTCCTAGGGAAGGAGGGGAATTATAAAGGTTCGAACTTTTTATTGCAGTCGGACTTTGATCGTATAATTTGCCGTCGGGTGAGCGACGACGTAAATGTAATAATCCGCCGTTTTCGGAACTACTCCGCTCCAGCTTTTGCTTTGATCAGTTTCCTTTCAAAAACTAACCAGTTCACCGTCAAAGAAGCTCGCCGATGTGCTGACCGAAAATTCAGCCCGATTGTCGTCTTCGACATGCCAAGAGAGCTCAATAGTCATTTTCTGTCCTTTCGTTGCAATAATTACATAGCCATCATGAGCTTCGCCGCCGATATAACCTTCAGCAACGACGCCATGTTTTAGTCTCTTTTTCGGAGCAGAATTATCTTGTGAAAATGCTGCACTTGCACAAAATACGATAGCGATCGCAGCGATAAATAGCGGAAACGTCTTAGCGGATTGAATTTTCATGTTTGTTTCCTTCGTGTCGGTTAATTCGAAAAATACTTAGGATTCTAATTTACTTGCCCTTCAATCTGTTATAGCTGCTATAAGATTCGGTTATGGCAAGTAGAGTTGACCGGGAATTTCGGCCGCATAAATAGATTTTAACTTTTAATCGTCGTTGGTCTGAATTCCGCGACTTTGCTAAACTATTTCTGATGCTTTTGGGCAACTACATTTCAGGTACGAACAACCCGATCCGGCGCAGTCTTGCGCTTGCGATCCCGCTTGCACTTATGTTTGCATGGGCGGGCTGTTTTGTTGGTTGCGCGGAAAATTTATCCGGTGATCATTCGATCGAGCATGCAAAGGAATTCGAATCAGGCACCGAAGTTTATTTGATCGATGCCGAAACCTCTGATGATTGCAAGGTTAGCTCGAATAAGATCGTCATTCAGGAGCGTCAAAACCTAAAAACACCGGCAACTGCCGTTGTATCCGCCGCGTCATTCGCTCCGGTTCCAAAAATATTTAGGCGAAACATCGACCTCAACGAAATTCCCGAAAAACCCCCGCGTTTATCTCAAAACAAATTACTCTTTGTTCAGCACTGTTCCTTCCTGATCTAGCACTAATTCTTCTTATATATTGTTGTCTGAATTTATCGTGCATTTTTCTAATTGCAGATAAGTATGTTGCTGAACTCTAATGATTTGGAGAAACTTGATGAAAAGATTTTATATTTTGTGTGCACTTTTAATGACGTTGACCGTGATGTCGGCGAGCGCATTTGCACAAGAAAAAGATAGTGCTGCAAGCACTGAAGGCACAAGGCTCGAAGGACAGATCGTGTGCTGTGCGGATTGTTGGGCGGAGAAAGACCGCGTCGAATTTGAATTTGGAAATGCAGAAGATCTGCTAACTGCAAAAGGCTGTGTTGAAGGCGGCGATCCAACGCTTATTGCTGTTCGGAGCGGTGATAAATTTATGCTTTATCAGCTTGAAGAGGGAAAGTTTAAGCTGCCCGGGAAAAACTGGCTTGAATATGTCGGGAAATACGTAGTTGTGGATGGAACAGAACGAAAAGATAAAAAAAGATCGATCTTTCGTGTCGACAATCTCGAGATAACAAAAGACAGCCTGGCAGCGGGCGAAGCTCAGGCGGCTATCGGAAAAACGGTTGAACTAAACCTGAAAGATCTATTTGGTGCCGATCAGAGTTTGGAGAAATTTAAGGGAAGGATCGTGATTCTCAATTTCTGGGCGACCTTCTGTATTCCGTGCCGTGAAGAAATGCCGGATCTTGCGGAGATCCAGAATGAATACGCTGCTTTTGGTGTTCAGGTGATCGGTGCAAGTTCGGACGTAAGCGAGGATCGGCCAAAGGTGTTGAAATTTATTAAAGAAACGAAGATAAATTTTCCGGTTTGGCTTGGCGCCACGGCGGAAGATATGATGCGTTTTGGACTTGGTGAAGCTCTGCCGGGAACAGCAGTCATCGACAAAGACGGAAAGATCGTCGAAGTGATCTCGGGCGTTGTTGATCCCGTAGAACTAAAGAAGAAAATTGACCTGATGCTTGGCACTGCAGAATCCACGGTTCCCAAAGTTGATACTGTTTCGGAAAACCAAAAGCCGAAGAAGCAGGAAAAAGCAAAGGTTTCGAGTGTTCCAAGTTGACCGCTCTGACCGGGGGAAGGTCGCGCCGTGAGCGGGACGGGAGAAATTGAATATAGATGGACGTACGGTGTGCGGTTTATGCCAAAGATTATCAACCGTGCAAAGTGGCGAAACACGTTAACTTATCAGGTAAGTCCGCGTCTTTCGGTAGGGATCGAATACAATCCCCTGGCCGGGAAAGTATCGCCGCTGGCGAATTTTGTCGCGGTTACTGAAACCGAAAAACGTCCTGCGTTGATTTTAGGGACGAGTTCGGACCGGATCGGAACACCTTCGGGACAATCGTTTTACGCAACGGTTAGCAAAAGCCTTGAACGCGAAACGGGTTTACCGATCGCACCGTACGTCGGCGTTACACACGGAACCTATGATCATCGGTTTCGTCTGATCGGCGGATTGAATATACTTTTGCCGAAGAATTTTTCAACGACGATTCTATTCGATGGCGTGAAGGTGCATCCGCTGCTCAATTACAATTTCGAAAGGCATCAGTTTGGGTTTATGCTAGCCGGAGGGAAGAAGGCTGGGTTTAGTTATAGTGTGTCGTTCTAAAATTACCCGACGTCCTGAGTTTTTTCACGACGACGGGTTAAATAAGTTTCAGGTTAGTAAATTAATTTGTTATTCCTCAATCTCTTGCTTCGAGACTGTGATCGAAGAGATAACTGCACCCTTCGCATATTTTGTAGTTGAATACTCGTTCTTTGCGTAGGTTCCTGCAGTAGCAACTTCGCCTGAGCCTTTAGCCGGATCTATCGTAAAAGAATAGCTTTCCGGAGCATTTTCAAACCAGGCATGTTCGCTTGCGTCGTATTCCCAAAGCTCGATTTTTATTATTTTCCCAAAGTTTTGTTCTGCATCTTCGACGGTCGTTCCGATGCCAACACCATCAGCGGTTTTATATCGCTCATCCGTAAACTCAATGGTTTCAATTTTTGCATACTCATCAATCGGGATATTTCCATCATCATCGCCCGCGCTGTTTTCCTGGTCGGTTGAAAATCGAATCAGGTTCTTTTGGCCCTGTTTTACCTCAACCCAAACGCCTTCTTCTCCATAATCCGTTTGTGTAAACTTGGCATTTTTGAAAACGTTTCGGGCAGCGCCCACTGTCATCCCTATCCGGATATCTCCGACCGAAATGGGCGTAATTAAATAATTTATTTGACTTGGGACGCTTGCCTGAGTCGTTAATTGGGCGTCGTCATCTCCCGTTTGCTGCGCCGGTAACGAGGTGAAATCGGCCAGGGTGAATATCACCATCAACCCAAGGAGAACCCTCGATATATTCAAAATTTTCATATTTGTTTCGTTACGCTTTCGGCTGCGTGCCTTCGTTTATCGACTCTAAAAGTTTATTTTCTTCAGTTGCTTTGTAAATTCCCTGGTTGCGTTCGTAGCCGGGTGGCGGTTAAAAGTGCCGCCCTGCTGATTAAAAACTCGCGTCTTCTTCGTTCGGAATAAAATTCGAATATTCGGAATTCCACTACTCGACGGGATCGACGTAAATACCAAAACTTCGCCAATTTGTGTTTGATTTGGTGCACTACTATTTCCTATGATCGCTCTGCCCGTAGATTGATCGACCATCGCGAACGCAACGAAAAAGTCCGCGTCTTCTTCGCGCAATGCTGCGGTTAGTTTTGGATAATCATCTCTAAGTTCGTCGCTAATGATCGCTTTACTGTCCAGATCGCCGGGCTCGGTAATTATCCAATACTTTGTAAGGCGCAGAATTTCGCCTAGATTGCCTATTTGAGCTTTTGCCAGAATCGCGTTACCCCTTGTCTGATTGCCAGTTGCGACCGGAATCAGGGGTTGCGAAAAGAGCGGATTTCCCGAAGTAGAAGCTGTGTTTGTGCCCTGGAGTTGGCTAATTCTCAAACGGGCGAGCGCTGAATATTGTCCATTCGGATAATTATTCACGTAACCCTGGTAATCCTGGGAATTTTGGCTGTTCTTGATCGTGTCCCAATATTGTTGTTCGACATTCGAACTTGCGCCGATGCTGTTTCCGCTCAGCTGATTTATTTTCAATTGAGCAAGCGGCGTATATTTTCCGTTGGGGTAATTGTTCAAATAGCTTTGAAAATCTTGTATCCGCGTGCTGTTTACGACCGCGTTCCAATATTGATCTTCAACCGTACCTCCGGATGCGTTTGTCGGGGTATTTCCGGTGTTTTGCGACCTACTGGTTCGGACGGCCCAGATTCCTCCTACAGAGTTAACCGCCGGGCGGTTATGTGACGGCACGCTGTAAAACAAACCGCAACTCGCATAGTCAAACTGAAAATCCGCTGAAGGCGGTACAATACTCCACGCCCCGAAATTAAAATTAGCGCCGGAGCCGGTGTCGTTCCAAATGGCAAGACCGGGTAACGCTGCGACCAGTGCGGATCGGCTTACGCATGTGACTTCATCGGTTCTCGGTTTAAAATGATTCCCGCTTGCTACATCTCCTAACGATGCATAGTTGTTTGGGCAAATCGGTCGCCAAACAGAACCATCCTGATTGGCACCCGAGCCCGCATCATTCCAGACGGGTAAATAGTCGATCGGATTGGCAAGCGCGTATGCAGTTCTCGCCCTGACTACCATTGTGTAGTCCGTCGGGTTTCCATAACCTTGTTTTGCATGGTGTCCTACACGCGCCCATCCGGCCGCAGGTTCCGGACGCCAAAACGATACAGACTGCATTGCTCCGCTTCCTTGATCGTTCCAAACCTGGCGGTAAACATTCGTATAACTTACTTCTACCTCATCGACACCGCTATTTCCGGGATTGATCGCTACGGGATTTGTGACCGTTGGTACCGTTGTTACTACAGTATTACGGGGACAGTTGGTCGCATTTACATAAACCTCGCCCATCGGGGTCCGATTTCTGTCAAATAGGTAGATAACAATTCCCATATTTCGGCTTGGTGTCGCCGACTGGCAATAATCGCTCAGCATCAACGGAATTAAAGCGTCCGATAATTGCTTGTTAGTAACGTTTTGCCTCAGAATATTTGGAGTGTAGGCATTAAAGGCAAGAAATTTTGAAGAATATGAGGTTTGACATCCTACGGGACAAATCGAATATACATCTTCAAATACAAATGAACCGATCGAAGTCGGAAGACTTGGCTTCTTGTCCGCAACCATTCCGTTTAAATACTGCGCATCTGTTTGGGCATTTACCTTTGTTGCCGAAAAATTCAGGGTGATTGCTGTGATAAGTAATAATGTCAATATACTTAACTTTCTCATAGGGGATCTCCTTAATTTCAAATGCTGAAATTAGTTTGTGCCTCAACTAAGTGGGATTATTTTTCGTTTGAATACACCGTATCACGAAATTAACGGATTTCAACAAAAAGTTATTGCTTGACGAAGTATAGCTTTTGGGGGCTATCCGGCCGCTTTTCCGCCGGTTGCCAAATACAGTACTGCCATTCTTACAGTTACGCCGTATTTTACCTGATCGAGGATTCGCGAACGTGATGAATCCGCGACATCCGAAGCGATTTCGATGCCGCGGTTCATCGGTCCCGGGTGTAAAACAATAGCATCCTTATTCGCGAGGTCGAGACGGTCCTGAGTCAATCCATAGTGGGCTGCATATTCACTTAGAGTTGGGAAAAAAGCGGAATCCTGACGTTCTTTTTGGATACGTAGGATCATTACAACATCGGTGTCGCGAATGGCGTCTTCGACGTTTGGTGCGACCGTTAAACCTTCCTCTACCAAGTGTGCAAAATCTGGGGGAACGAGGGTTCGCGGACCCGCCACGCGAACGGTCGCTCCGAGTTTTGTTAGAAGGTGTATATTTGATCGTGCAACGCGTGAATGAAGAATATCCCCCAAAATCGCGACTTTTAATCCCTGGATCGTACCTTTCTGTTCGCGAATCGTCATTGCGTCAAGCAACGCCTGTGTCGGATGTTCGTTTGTTCCATCGCCGGCATTGACCACTGCGGCACGACTGATCTTGGCGAGTTGATGCGGAACTCCCGCGCTTGAATGCCGCACAACAATGCAATCGGGCGACATCGCGTCAAGCGTCAGCGCAGTATCAACTAATGTCTCACCTTTTGATATGCTACTCGTTGATATGCTTACGTTTACAGCGTCTGCAGAAAGGCGTTTTGCGGCGAGTTCGAAAGATGTACGAGTTCGTGTAGAAGCTTCAAAAAAAAGATTGATAACGGTCTTGCCACGAAGGGTAGGGACTTTTTTAATCTCACGATCCGAAATTTCGCGGAAGTTTTCAGCGGTATCGAGAATGCCGATAATTTCTTCGGCCGAAAGATCGCGAATCCCGAGTAAATCTTTACGATGAAATGGTTTTTCCATGTTACTTTCTAACGTCAGCTTCGAGAAAATACAACATAAATTCGCACCCTTACTTCGTGCGGGTTTCTGCATTTACAAAAAAAGCAAGGTCTCGAACCTTGCTTCAAATCTATTCTTCAGGCAATACGTAAATGCCTACCGCCTCGCGATCGTCAAATTCCTTAAGCATTACTTTAATGATCTCACTCTTTGACGTCGGAACTGTTTTTCCTACGTAATCGGCTTGAATGGGTAATTCCCGGTGTTCTTTTCCGCGATCAACAAGAACGGCAAGCTTGACTCGATTTGGTCTTCCGAAATCCATTAATTGGTCGAGCGCGGCGCGTATTGTGCGGCCGGTAAACAAAACATCGTCCACCAAAACGATATTTTTGTTGTCAATATCGACGTCTAACTCAGTTCGGTTGACGATCGGGTTTGCTCCGACGGTCGAAAGATCATCGCGATAAAGCGTAATATCAATGATTCCAAAAAGAGGTTTTGTACCTTCGAGTTTTTCGATCTTTTCGCCCAGCGTTTCGGCAAGCGGAACGCCGCGCCGCCGGATGCCAACAAGGTATAAATTTTCCGCGCCCTGGTTATCCTCGATGATTTCCGACGCCAGCCTTGACAATGCGCGATTTATACGCGAACTGTCCATGATTATTGCTTTTTCGATAAAATCTATTTCGTTTGACACTTGGCAAATCCTAGCAAAGGAAATGAAAAAAAACAAAGCTTCGAGGTTGGAAGTTTTTTGTTTCGACGATAATCATTTAACATCTATCGAAACCCGCGATGTCGAAATTTTACGAAAATATATTACGACCGATCTTATTCCGTTTTCCAACCGAAACGGCTCACGATATTGGAATCCACTCATTAAGATCCGGACTTGGCTACGAATTCGCCCAAAAAGCTGCTCAAAAGCGTTTTGCGGTAAATAGTTTTGGAGTGCTCGATCGATTTGGTTTGAAGTTTTCGAATCCGCTTGGGATGGCGGCGGGCTTTGATAAGAATGGTTTGGTTGTAAATCAGCTCGCCGCCTTGGGTTTCGGTTTTGTTGAAGTCGGGACCGTTACGTTAGAGCCGCAAACCGGGAATCCAAAACCCCGTTTGTTTCGTCTTCCCGAAGATCAGGCGCTAATAAATAGATTGGGGTTTAATAATGACGGGACGCGGGCGGTTGTCGAACGTCTGAAGCGAGGCCATTCAAAATGCGTTTTGGGTGTCAACATCGGGAAGAATAAAGATGTTTCGATTTACGATGCGATCGAGAATTACTTGAAAAGCTTTGATTTGGCATATGAAGTTGCTGATTACATTGCTGTGAATGTTTCGTCACCAAACACGCCTGATCTGCGCGAGTTGCAAAAGGCTGAGAATTTGGAAGAACTTTTGCGAGTTTTGCAGGAGCGTAATAAGGAATTGCATTTAAAGGCGCAGGGGGGAGGGAAGACACGGGACAGCCGGCATGACGGCATGCCTCTTCTCGTAAAAATTGCGCCGGATTTGAACGAAACTGAAATCGAGGCAATCGTTGATATTTCGATGCGGCTGGGGATTTCGGGAATAATCGCGACAAACACAACGATAAAAAGGGAAGGACTAAAAACTAACAGGGATTTTGTAACCGAATTCGGCGCGGGCGGCTTGAGCGGCAAACCCCTTACAGAACGCTCAAACGAAGTGATTCGCACAATTTATCGATTTTCGAAAGGAAAATTGCCGATCATTGGTGTTGGAGGTGTGTTTTCCGCAGAAGATGCTTTTGAAAAGATCACGTCGGGGGCTTGTTTGGTTCAGGTCTATACGGGTTTTGTGTACCAGGGATTTTCATTTGCAAGAAGTGTGAATGTCGGGTTGGCAAAGATCGTCAAAGAAAGAGGTTTTGATAAATTGGATGACGCAATCGGAAGCGGGGCGAAAAACGGGTTGTAGGGACTTTATTGTAAGAACTTACGCTAGTTTTTTATCGGGTTTGGAGGGTTTGACACTAAACTTGCAAAGGTTATAATTGCTTCTTTGTATTTCCGCTATTTGAAAGCTTTATTTATCTTGCTGTAAATGATCGTCGATTTAACAAAACTTGAGAATTCTCAGATTGAATTTGAACTTTCGATTAAGCCTGACGAAATTGAATTTGATAACGAATTCGTCTCTGCAAAAGAGGACGTAAAATTCGATGGAAAACTTAGCAATCAGGCTGCGTGGGCTTTAATAGAAGGGGAAATCTCGACTAAGTTGGATATTGCTTGCGGAAGGTGCCTTGAATCGGTGAAAACGCCGGTCAATTTTGAGTTTGAAGCTGCGTTTATTAACGCTAAACGGTTAACCGACGACGTCGATATGGAGCTTGAGGCGGAAGGGCTCGATGTTTCAATACTAGTAGGTCATAAGATAGATCTAGTAGATGTTGCGCAGGAGCGGGTTATGCTCTCGATTCCTTCCCAGACCCTGTGCAAACAAGATTGTAAAGGTTTATGTCCTGAATGCGGGGCGAATAAGAATTCTAAAGCTTGCAATTGTGATGAGAAAGCAATCGATTCACGGTGGTCAGCATTGAGTGAAATAAAACATAAGAAAGACTAGTGAAAACAGGTTGAATCACCCTGCTTTCGCATTTTAATTTAGGAGTAAGAAATGCCAAATCCAAAACGACGACATTCTAAATCTAGGACGCGTACGCGTCGTGCACATGACGCTTTGAAAACGCCGGAATTTTATCTTGATAAAGATACCGGTGAGCCAATGCAGCCGCATCGCATTGATCCGAAAACCGGAATGTACAAGGGGCGAAAAATTCTGAACGTAAAAGACGAAGTTTAGCAAAGCGAACTTTTATGAACGCAGGAATAATTAGCACGGGGCATGATTATCCAAAAGGTATTCTGACAAATGCCGATCTCGAAAAAATCGTAGAGACTTCGGACGAGTGGATCACCTCAAGGACTGGGATCAAGCAACGTAGAAAAGCGGCGGATGACGAATATACCTCGCAATTCGGCGTCAGAGCTGCGCAGAAAGCGCTAGATAATTGTGATGTTGATGCGAAAGACATTGAAATTATTATTTGTGCGACGACTTCTCCGGATCAAATCCTTCCTTCAACCGGATGCCTGATCCAGAAAGAATTGGGCGCGACAAACGCAGCCGGAATGGATGTGTTTGCTGCGTGCTCGGGCTTTCTGTATGGAATTACGATGGTTGAATCGATGATTCGAACCGGACAGATCAAACACGCCTTGGTCATTGGCTCGGAGGTATTAACCAAGTATGTTGATTACACCGATCGGTCAACCTGTGTGATATTTGGTGATGGAGCTGGCGCCGCGGTGCTTGGGCCGGTCCCTGATGATAAGGGAATTCTTGCAACAAAGATCCTTTCAGACGGTCGCTACGATGAGCAGCTTTATTCGCCGGGGGGCGGAACCAAACTCGGTACGACTCACGAAACAATCGATAATCGGGATCATTTCTTCAAGATGAAGGGTAACGAACTTTTTAAGATCGCGGTTCGATCAATGTCTAACATTTCGAAGGAAATGCTCGATAAAGCCGGTTATACCGTGGACGATCTCAAATTGGTCATTCCACATCAGGCAAATCAGAGAATTACAGATGCGGTTGCATCCCGTCTAAATGTTCCGGAAGAAAAGGTTTATTCCAACATCGCTGAGCATGGAAATACATCTTCGGCGTCGATTCCGATTGCCCTGGACGAATGCATACGGAGCGGAAAAATTGAAGAAGGCGATCTCGTGTTGATGACAGCATTTGGCGGCGGCGTAACCTGGGGCGGCACGTTGGTACGATTTTAGATATTTGAATGAGCAAACTGGCGTATATTTTCCCGGGTCAGGGAAGTCAATCTGTCGGCATGGGGAAAGATCTATTCGAAGGATTTTCCTCCGCACGAGAGGTATTTCATGAAGCGGATGAAGCACTCGGCTTTCCAATCTCTGATATGTGTTTTGCGGGAACCGATGAAGCCCTGGCATTGACGGCAAATACTCAGCCGGCGATTTTGACTACTTCGATCGCAGCTTTTCGCGCTATGGAAGCTGAAGGTTTTCCGAAGCCTGATTTTGTTGCAGGACATAGCTTGGGAGAGTATTCGGCGCTTGTTGCTGCGGGTGCCTTGAGCTTAGCAGATGCCGTGATGACTGTGCGAAACAGAGGAACGTATATGCAGGATGCCGTTCCGATCGGTGCAGGTGCGATGGCCGCGATATTAGGTCTGGATTCGGAATCGGTTGAAAAAGGATGTGCTGAAGCGGCCCAAGGGCAAGTTTGTTCGGCTGCAAATATTAATTCGCCGAAACAGGTCGTTATTGCCGGAGATTCGGCCGCCGTTGACCGCGCTTGCGAGATCCTGAAACAAAATGGCGCCCGTCGTGCGGTGAAGTTAAACGTTTCGGCTCCATTTCATTGTTCGTTGATGATGCCTGCACAAGAAAAACTCGCAGTTGATCTAACAAGTATTAACTTTGAAGATTTGAGTTGTCCGATCGTTGAAAATGTATCAGGTTTGCAGAATGTCAGTGGCGACCGAGTCTGTGAAGCACTTACGCAGCAAGTTTCGTCACCCGTAAAATGGCTGCAGTCGATTGAACATTTGATCGAAAACGGTGTTGAGACGTTTGTTGAGGTGGGCTCCGGAAAAATTTTGTCAGGTTTGGTAAGACAAATCGATCGCGATGTTCGATGTCTGAATGTCGAGGATTCGGAAAGTTTGAGGAATACTATAAATAACTTATAAGAAACTAGGAGATATTATGTCAGAAGTACAAGAAAAAATTAAGCAAATCATCGTTGATGAATTGGGCGTTGATGAGGCGGAAGTTACTGAAAACGCACGGTTTATCGAAGATTTGGGAGCAGATTCCCTTGACTTGGTTGAACTCGTTATGCGTTTTGAAGAGGAATTCGATATCGAAATCCCGGATGAAGATGCTGAGAAGATTCAAGGTGTCAAGGATGCTTACGCTTACGTCGAGCAGCAGCAAGCCTAATCCAAAATATGTAGGGAAATGTTGAACAATAAACATTTCCCTTTAATTTTTAACTTTTCAATTTAAGAAATTATGAAACGTCGTGTTGTAGTTACAGGGCTCGGTTTGGTCACAGCCTGCGGAAATGATGTTGATTCGACCTGGACATCGTTGATGAAAGGTGAGAGCGGAGCAGACTACATCAAAAAATTTGATACCGAAGATTTTAACGTGAAATTTGCCTGCGAAGTCAAGAATTTCGATGAGCAGGATTATCTCGAGAAAAAGGAAGCCCGCAGAATGGGGGCATTCACCCATTTCGCGATTGCGGCTTCGGATGAGGCTATGAAGGACAGCGGTCTTGTGATCGATGATTCAAATGCCGAGATGATCGGAACTTATATAAGTTCAGGCATTGGAGATTTTTGGGCTATTGAGCGTGAACATGAAAAGCTTTTAAAATCCGGACCGGGCCGGGTTTCGCCGTTTTTTATCGTTTCTGCGATTGTAAATCTCGCCTCGGGGAACGTTTCTATTCGCCACGGCGCAAAGGGTCCGAACTCGGCGACCGCCACCGCTTGTTCAGCAGGGGCTCACGCGATCGGGGACAGCTTCCGAATCATTGAGCGCGGTGATGCGGACGCTATGATCTGCGGCGGTGCAGAGAGCGCGATAACGCCCATGTCGGTCGCCGGTTTTGCTTCGATGCGGGCACTCTCCACAAATAATGATGATCCGAAAGGAGCTTCGCGACCTTTTGATGCCGCGCGCGACGGTTTTGTTATCGGCGAAGGAGCCGGGATCTTGATTCTTGAAGAACTTGAGCACGCAAAGAAACGCGGCGCAAAAATTTACGCTGAAATCGTTGGATATGGAATGAGCAGCGACGCGTTTCACGTAACAATGCCCGATGAAACTGGTTCTGGGGCAATTCGTGTTATGAGAAAGGCGATAAAGGATGCGGATATTCAGCCGGAGCAGATCGGCTACGTAAATGCTCATGGCACATCGACGCCTTACAACGATAAATTTGAAACGCTTGCGATCAAGGAAGTTTTTGGCGGAAAGGAAAAAGCCCCGCCGGTAAGCTCAACAAAATCTATGACCGGGCATGCCCTTGGCGCAGCCGGCGGAATTGAAGCGGTTTTTGGAGTTAAGGCTTTGACGGAAAATGTTTTGCCGCCAACAATAAACTACGAAAATCCCGATCCAGATTGTGATTTGGATTATATTCCGAATAAACCGCGAGAGGCGGAAGTCGAATACGTTTTGTCAAATAGTTTTGGTTTTGGCGGAACGAACGCTTGTTTGATCTTTAAGAGATACGAAGAGTAAATTTAGGCGTTTTGTCCGCGAGATGCGGGTGAAGCGCTTTTATTAGGCTAATTGAATGAATGGCCATTCATAAAATTGGATAGGAATATTTGAACAGAGTAATAAACAGATGAAGATAATAGTATTAATGAAACAGGTCGCGAATAAAGACGCAGTTTTGCGAATTCGCGGCGACGAGAAATGGATAGATGAATCGGATGTTTCACAGCAGACCAACGAATCGGATGGTTATGCGCTGGAAGAAGCGTTGCAACTCAAGGAAGCAATAGGTGAAGGCGAAGTGATCGTTTGCACACTTGGAAAAGTAAGCGCGAAGACGGTTATCAAGGATGCCTTAGCGCGAGGTGCGGATCGAGGGATTCACATTGTGGTCGATGACGAAAATGCCCTATCGCCCTATCAAATCGCAAAGACTATAGCCGAAGCTATACGGGAAGAAGATTTTGATCTGATTTTCGGCGGCTTGCAGTCTGATGATGCGAGCTTTGGTCAAACCGGTGTCGTTTTGGCTGAGATGCTTGATGTTCCTCATGCGACCATCGTTATTGAAGTTAACCGGGAGAGTCTCGGCGAAAGCAGTTTACGTGTGAAGCGTGAACTCGAAAGCGGATGGTATCAGTGGTTTGAGTATCAATTGCCTGCGCTCATGACGATTCAATCCGGTATCTCGCAGATTCGTTACGCCTCGCTCAAAGGAATAATGGCGGCAAAGAAGAAGGAGATTCGTGAAGTTGCACCATCCGTTGAGAGCTTTGCTTCGGCGCAGCAGCTTCAAAAGGTGTATATGCCTCTAAAGACAAAACAAACTCAGATGCTCGGAAATGGCGATGCGAAAGCAGGTGCTGTCGAACTTGTTGAGAAACTGAAGACGGAGGCGAGGATTTTATAATGATTTTAGTATTTATCGAACACAAAAATTGCGTGTTGAACAAAACATCGCTTGAGGCAATTGCGGCGGCGCAAAGCGTCGGAAAAGATCTCGGACTCGTTGTAAAGGCGGTAATTCCATGTGATAAGGATTGTGCCCTTGGCGCAGAAATCGCCCAATACGATCTCGAAAAAGTAATCATTGCAAAAAACGACAAACTCGGGATATACACTCCGGATGGCTACGCGGATGCCTGGGAAGATATCATCAAACACGAAAATCCGCAGTATGTCATCATGGCGCACACTTATCAGGTGCGGGATTTTTGTCCGAAAGTCGCAACGCGTTTTGAAAAAGAGATGCTTGGTGATTGCATACGCTATTCAAATGAAGGTGGAAATCTTACTTTCACCCGGCGAATTTTCCTTGGAAAACTCGACGCCGATGTGACTCTGAGCGGAAATGCTCCGCATTTTGTTACATTTCAATCGGGCGCCTTTCGCGGAGACAATGCGGAATCGGGAAGTGCGAGTGTCGAAACGGTCGATGTCGAGGTTGGCGAGATCCGTATGAAGCCCGAAGAGCCCTTTCAAGAAGCTAAGGCTTCGGTGGATCTAACGAAATCAGAAATAATCGTTGCAGTTGGACGCGGTATTAAGTCTGAAGAGAACATCGCCATTGCTCAAGAGCTGGCCGATGCCCTCGGTGCGGATCTTGCTGCGTCACGTCCTATTTGCGACTCGGATTGGCTTCCAATTGATCGTCAAATCGGCTCGTCTGGGCAAACGGTTGCACCGAAACTCTACCTTGCCCTCGGAATTTCCGGCGCAATTCAGCATATTGTAGGCATGAAAAACGCCGATACAATTGTTGCGATCAATAAAGATAGCGAGGCGCCGATATTTGATATTGCAGATTATGGAATCGTTGGGGATCTTTTTGAAGCGGTTCCGGTTTTAATTGAGGAGATAAAGAAGGCAAAGGCATAAGCAGAGAATTTTCCGAAAAAATTTAAGCCTCCGATCCATTTATGGATATCGGAGGCTCTCTTTATTACGTCAAGTATTGTTATTTATCATCCGGATCACGCGTATTGCAAGAATTATACGCCGAAACGAGAAGAGCTAAGCGAACCGTTATAAGAATTCTCGTTATTAATAAATATAATCCGCTAATTCATTAGAATTTAGGGCTCTAAGACGTAGTAAGGTGTTCGCAGATCAATAAAAAATGAGGACGCCGATTACAAATTAACTATTTTCTAAGTTTCATTTTATTCGTTGACTCCTATCGATGCTGCGATCGCGTCATCAAAAATTTCGAGAGCCACATCCACGTTTTCTTTTGTCAGAATAAGCGGCGGTGACCAACGAATCACGCTATTTCCACAGCCTAGGATGATCAAGCCGCGATTAAAACATTCCATTTCGATTCGATCACGGAGATCGGGAGCTGGTTTTAGCGTCTTCTGGTCCTCTACAAATTCGACTCCGACCATAAGACCGAGTCCTCGAACGTCTCCGATGCAATTGTATTTGACCTGAAGAGTTTTTAAGCCATCCTGCAGATACTCGCCAACTTCCGCCGCATTTTCGATCATTCCTCCTTCGAGCAACTCAATGGTTTTGAGTGCAGAGGCGATGCACACGGGGTTTCCGCCAAATGTCGAAGCGTGAGCACCTTTATGCCACGACATGACATTTGCCCTTGCGACGGTCGCCCCAATCGGTAAACCGGAGCCTATCCCTTTTGCGAGACACATAATATCCGGCGAAACTCCAGAATGATCAGTCGCAAACATTTTGCCGGTTCGGCCCATTCCACTCTGCACTTCATCGACGATCATCATTATTCCGTGCTGATCGCAAATCCTCCGGATCTCTTTCATAAATGCTTTTGGTGCGGGAATATAACCGCCTTCACCTTGTACAGCTTCAACTACAATTCCCGCAACTTCATCTGGCGGCGTAGTTGTTGTGAAGATCTTATTTTCGAGCCAGTTTATGCAATCGCGGGTGATCGTTGCTTCATCGGTTGGCATGTCGTTAGCGAAATGGCGGAATTTGTTTGGATAAGGAATGTGAACGACGTCTAGCGCTTGTCGAGCGAAACCCTGTCTCTGAGCTTTCTTAGATGAGGTGAGCGAAAGTGCACCTAGCGTTCTTCCGTGAAACGAACCAAAAAATGAAACGAATTTCTGTCTTTTAGTGTGATACATAGCAAGCTTCAATGCAGTTTCGATTGCCTCTGCGCCGCTGTTTGCAAAGTGTGTTTTTGTATCCCCTTCGATTGGGACGATTTCATTGAGTTTTCTGCCGAGATCCGGCATATGGCGATAATAAAAATCTGTGCCGCACATGTGAATCAGTGTTTTAGTCTGCTCGGTGATCGCCGCTACAATTTCAGGATGACAATGCCCGGTGGAACAAACCGCAACGCCCGCGTTGCAGTCTAAGAAGATATTACCATCGACATCTTCGAGCCAAACACCTGAACCTCTTTCGACGACAAGTTTGTAGTCCGGACGCGGATAAGATGGGGTGACATACTTTTCGTCTTCAGCAATTATTTCTTTAGCATTTGGTCCCGGCAGCTCGGTTTTAATATTCGGTTTTAGCAATGTGGTCGTCGGTATCATGATTTCCTCCAATTTTTCTACGGTTTCTAGCAATTATTTAGGGTGCGCGAAATATAAGGAGGACCTAATCGCCGCCGTACAGGGCAGGACGAAGATTCTTCGGACGTAGATTTGAAATACTTCGTTGGGTCATTCAGCTTCTGATATTATCTCAATATACATCTATTCTTCAATGGTTGTGTCCTAAAAGCTTCGGAACTTTTGCGCAGTATGCGGATAAGTGGAAAAATAATTTAATGCAAAACTCAAACAAACATACGAATAGGCTCATTGATGAAACGAGTCCTTACCTGCTGCAGCATGCCCACAACGCCGTGGATTGGCATAGCTGGAACGATGAAACGTTCGAAAAGGCACGACGGGAAGACAAACCGATCCTGCTGAGCATCGGTTATTCAGCATGCCATTGGTGTCATGTAATGGAGCACGAATCGTTTGAAGATGAGGCGACTGCCAAACTGATGAACGAAAATTTTGTCAATATAAAGGTCGATATGGAAGAACGGCCGGATGTAGATAAAATTTATATGAGTTTTGTGCAGCTGACGACGGGAAGCGGAGGATGGCCGCTTACGGTCTTTATGGCGCCCGATCAAGTTCCTTTCTTTGGCGGCACATATTTTCCGCCCGAACCGCGGTTTAATATGCCGAGTTTTTCGCAGATCCTGATCAGTGTTTCGGAGGCATATAGGGAAAGGCGAGATGAGGTTCTCCGTTCGGCAAACGAAGTTTTAGGGGAGATTCGTCGCGTTGGGTTTGGGGAAATGACCCCTACAAACCTCGAAATCGAACAACTCGATTCCGCATTTCGAGGTTTTGTAAGTACTTTTGATGCCGCGAACGGCGGATTTGGCGGTGCACCAAAATTTCCCGCGCCAATGTCTTTGGAATTTTTGCTTAAGTATTATAAGCGAACCGGCGAGGAAAAGGCATTGGATATTGTGACCACAACCTGCAAGAAAATGGCACAGGGCGGGATCTATGACCAGCTCGGCGGTGGATTTCATCGCTACTCGGTAGATGCGATTTGGCTCACCCCGCATTTTGAAAAAATGCTCTACGACAATGCACAGTTGGCGCGCGTTTTTTTGCATCTTTATCAGATCACGAATGACGAATTTTTTAAAAAAATTGCGATTGAGACTCTCGATTATGTGGAACGCGAAATGCTCGATCAAAAAGGCGGGTTTTATTCTGCACAGGATGCCGATACGGAAGGCGTTGAAGGGAAATATTTTGTGTGGACACCCGAAGAACTTGCGAAAATTCTTGACGAACAAGACGCAAGATATTTTGCGTTTTACTACGATGTTTCCGATGCCGGAAACTTTGAGGGTGAGAATATCTTAAATGTCAAAAATTCTATAAGCGAGACGGCATCGGCATTCGAAGTTTCGCAGGATGTGATGGAATCATCGCTTGAATCGAGCAGGAAAAAATTGTTTATAGCGAGGGAAAAGCGGGTCAAACCCACGCGGGATGAAAAGGTTTTGACCGCCTGGAACGGGTTGATGCTCGCTGCTTTTGCAGAAGCGTCGGCGATTCTTGATTCGGATGAGTATCTTGAAATTGCCCGCCGCAATGCAGATTTCTTGTTGGCTGAGTTAAGAGCCGATGAAAGGGTTTTGCGAACCTGGAAAGACGGCACAGCGAAATTAAACGGTTATCTTGAAGACTATGCGAATCTCGCGGATGGTTTGTTTGAACTTTTTCAGGTTTCGGGCGAAGAAAAATATCTCGTAGAATCGAGAGCCCTGGCCGATTTACTGATCGATCATTTCTGGGATGAAGATGCAGGAGGCTTTTACTTTACGTCCAACGACCACGAAGTGTTGCTGATTCGTTCGAAGGATTTTTACGACAACGCAACACCTTCGGGAAATTCAGTTGCGACCGATATCTTGGTAAAACTCGCGAAGGTTTTTGGAGACGAAAAATACGAGCGCCATGCGGAAAGAGTTCTTCGCCTAATTGCAGATCAGATAAGGCGTCACCCGGGCGCATTTGGCCGCGTTCTTTCCACACTCGAATTCCATCTAGGTGACGTTAAGGAAATTGTCATATTGGGTGAACATGGAAACAAACTCGAGCGTGAGGTCTGGAAAGGTTTCTATCCGAATAAGGTCGTCGTTGCTTCGCGGAGTGAGACTGGCGGTGATTTGACTCCTTTACTGGGCGGGAAAACACGTTTGGACGGCAAATCGACTGCCTTCGTCTGCCGGAATTTCACCTGCCAGAGACCTGTCACGTCAGCTGAAGAATTACGGCTGCAATTAGAATAACAACAAAACACAAAAGAGGCTGTCTGAAAAGGCAGTCTCTTTTTTCGTTTAAA
>JBGTGX010000115.1:0-3248 GCA_041746475.1 Pyrinomonadaceae bacterium
GCCAAAAGCCGAGTCAAAATCGAATCCGACCCAACCGGTACCAAGGTTATGTGGTTCAGAAACGATCTCGTTATTTCGTACAGGCCCGGGAATGCCGATCGAAACCGCATCATAATTCCAGTCTTCCGCCAATTGTTTTACACCGCAAACCATCGGTCCGGGTGAGAGTTTCGGTCCGGAAGAAAATTTTACCGGAACGTTTTGCCCGGTGGCCAGGAACTTCACGTTGGAACCGCCCACATCAATAACTAGTATTTTCATAGTTTTGCCTTCATTTCATAAATGGCAAAATGAGCCGCACCCAAAAGGGATGCATCGTCATTAAGAACAACCCGTACGGGTATTCTTTCGAGCAATCCGCTCATTCTGCCTTTTGATTGAAACGACTCCATAAAAGTTGACCCTTTAAGACTCGTCAGAATCTTCGGAGCAATTCCGCCACCTAAAAACACGCCGCCTGTCGCTAACATTTTTAGAGCAAGATTTCCCGCCTCGGCTCCGTAAATCGAGACAAACGTATCGAGCGCAGTCTTGCAAATCTCTGCTTTTCCGGACAATCCATTTTTTGAAATAGTTGCCGGTATATCGTCCGCCCCGGCAATTTCTTGTGCCAGCCAAGCCGGTTCATCAAATCTATTTGTATCCCGCAAAAACTCGTAAATATTCTGCAAACCCTGCCCGGATAAAACCCGTTCGACGCTGACCCTTTCAAACCTTGCCAAAAGATAACGAAGAAGTTCGATCTCCAAATCATTACGGGGAGCAAAATCGGAGTGTCCGCCTTCGGATGCAAAAGGATGGCGTGATTTCATTGCTACTTCAAAATGCATACCCGCTTCGCCAAGTCCCGTTCCGGCGGAAATTATCGCGGCATTTCCGGTCGGGTTCTTTGTTCCTTCATTTAAGATTGCGAAATCATCTTCTTTAAGTTCACACAAACCATAGGCATTGGCTTCGAGGTCGTTTATTAAATCGACCTGATGACAGCTAAGAATGCTTTTAATTTCATTTACATCGATCACCCACGGCAGATTCGGGAGGCTAACGATCTCATTCTCTGCCGGCCCCGCAACTCCAAAACACGCGCGATCGATCCTTTCGGATCTGCCTTCGAGGAATTGACTCAGAATTGAACCCAGATCCTCAAACGAACCGCTGACGAATTTTTCATCGGTCAATATCTGAAAGCCATCATCATGCGGCTCACAAAGTGCGAGCCTTGTTTTTGTACCGCCAATATCTGCAGCTAAAATAGTCATTTTTATCCAATATTATTTAATCGTGAATGTCGTTTTGCCATTTCCGTTTATCTCTTCCGAGAAGTTCGTCGGCTGCCGCCGGTCCCCAGGTTCCCGCCGAATAATGCGGCAGAGCTTCGCCCCGTCTATCACTCCAGAGATCAAGGATCGGCGAAACGATCTTCCAGCTTTGTTCGACCATATCGGCACGCTGGAATAATGTGGCGTCGCCGATCATACAATCATAGAGCAGGCGTTCGTAGCCGGTTGAAGGAGCATCGCCAAAGTAATCTTTATAGTTAAACTCCATTTTGACATTTGCGGTTTTGATCACCGGACCCGGCAATTTTGCGCCAAATTCCTGGGTGATCCCTTCGTCAGGCTGTATGTGTATGACTATCCGGTTTGACAGTGTTTGATCGACCGATGTTTTGCGAAACAATGAGAATGGAGGTCGTTTAAATTGAATGACAATTTCGGAATGCCGCGTCGGAAGAGATTTTCCGGTCCTCAAATAAAAAGGAACACCAGCCCAACGCCAATTGTCTATTTGAACCTTTAGCGCGGCAAAAGTTTCCGTACCGGAATCAGCAGCAACATCTTTTTCGAGGCGATAGTCAGACATCTCCTTGCCCTCAATTTCGCCCGCCGTATATTGTCCGCGGACCGAGTTTGTTGAAACATTTTCGGGTGTAAACGGCTCGATCGCGTTGAGGATCTTAAACTGCTCGTCGCGTACTGCATCGGCTTCAAACGATACCGGCGGCTCCATCGCCGTCAAAGTTATCAGCTGGAAAATATGGTTTGGGATCATATCGCGAAGTGCGCCGGCTTTGTCATAATAATCTCCGCGTTGTTCGACGCCGAGTTTCTCCGCGACAGTGATTTGAACATGATCAACAAATGTCCGGTTCCAGAGCGGCTCAAAGATACCGTTGGCAAAACGAAAAACAAGAAGATTCTGGACGGTCTCCTTTCCAAGATAATGATCGATCCGGTAAATTTGCTGTTCTTCTACTATCTTGAGCAAGTCCGAATTCAGCTGCTTTGCAGATCCGAGATCGCGGCCGAAGGGCTTTTCATATATAAACCGTCGCCATTTCCCGCCCACCTCGTCCGCGAGACCTCTTTCTGCCAGGTGTTGCGAGATCGGAGCAAACAGACTCGGCGGTGTTGCCATGTAAAAGAAACAATTGCCACCTGTCTTGTGCTTTTCTTCAGTTATCTCGATTTGATTGCTCAGTTGTTCGTAGAGTGATCGGTCGCCAAAATCGCCGGGTTGATAATAAGTTCGCTCGATAAACCAATCGATCAGATCTTCGTCGATTTCTCCAAGGACGAATTCCCGCATATCGGAACAGAGCTTTTTGCGAAACTCTTCGGTCGACATCGTTTCCCGTCCGAGACCAATGACCGCGAATTTCGCGGGTAAATAGCCATCGCGTTTCAAATTATACAAAGCCGGATATAATTTGCGTTTTGTTAGATCCCCGGTCGCGCCGAAAATTACCATGACGCATGGATCTGCCGGAATATTTTCGGTTTGCGGAACTTCTGTTTCACTCATAATGTTTTTTTGTCTTATTTAGCCGGATCAGGATCCCGTCTTTTTTTTTTGAGTTTTACTAAACTGCAAATTTCATTCGCCGGCGTTCTTTGTTTTTGGCTCAATATGTCCGCCAAACTTTTGGCGCATCGCTGAAAGTACTTTTTCGCCAAAAGTATGATCCTGACGTGAACGGAATCGGGTAAATAATGCCGCCGCCAAAACGTCCGCCGGAACCGCTTGATCGATCGCTGCTTCGATCGTCCAGCGTCCTTCACCGGAATCCTGAACAAAACCGGAGTATTCGGAAAGATTATGATCTTCCGCCAGCGCAAGTGCGGTCAGGTCCAGCAGCCAGGATGAAACGACACTTCCGCGCCGCCAGAGCTCAGCGATGTCAGCTAGATTCAGATCGTAACGCCTTTCTTCGGCCAGACCTTCGCTTGCTGCGCTCTTAAATATGT
>JBGTGX010000116.1:0-2314 GCA_041746475.1 Pyrinomonadaceae bacterium
TGCATAAAAACGGGTGAACGATCACGCGGAACGAGTTTCAAATTTTCTTCGATAAATCGCGGCAAGGCTTTGATTATTTGCGGATTTACACCGTGAGCGATCTGTCGTTCAATAAATGTTGCGGCACGGTCTTTGACAAAATACGCCCAATCCGAATTTGTTGCATCGGTTTTCAGTTCGTGAATTTGCTTTACTCCGCGAGCGAGTTTGCGGATAAAACGAATTTGCCCGGTTTCAGAAATTTTTAACCAATCCGCCCGTGTAACCGTTTCGCCGATGCTCTGTGTCGTTATCAAATACTCAAAACCTTCAAATTCGCCTGTGTGAATGATTTCAGGAGTATGGAAATCAGTCTTTCCGTCGATAAATTCGAGTGCTTTTAATTCACGTTCAAAGCATTTGCGGAACGGTCTGTAAATTTTTAAAACAAAAGAATCGGCGATCAAAAATACGATATGATCGCTGCTCGTCGCACGTTTGAGATACGAAAACGACAAATTATGACGCTTACAAATTGCAACAGCCGGATCATTCCAAACTTCGCTTTGAAAGTATTCGGCAAAATCTTCTTTGGATTTTATTTGTGAAATATTGAAATTTACTTTTCGCATAAACAATCTTTCAGAATTCCCACAAATTTATAGACATCAATAAACGAATTATACAGCGGAACTGGAGCAACACGGATGACATCCGGCTCACGCCAATCGGCAATCACACCTTTTTCGGTAATGGAATTGAACAAACTTTTATCCGCACTCTTAACGCGAATCGAGAGTTGGCAACCTCGTTCATCGGGATTTGAAGGTGTGATTATGGAAATTCGTTCGTCGTTTATTTCGTTCAAAAGAAATTCCATATAACCAGTTAATTTATTGGATTTCGCAGCTAAGTTTTTCATCCCTGCTTCTTCAAAAATTTCCAATGAAGCACGAAGTGAAGCCATTTCGAAGATCGGCGGATTCGAGAGCTGCCAGCCTTCGGCACCTTTTATCGGGACAAATTCAGAATCCATTAAAAATCGCGTTTTCTTATCGTGTCCCCACCAGCCTGCAAAACGAGGAAGTTCAAAGTCTTCGGCGTGGCGTTCATGAACAAAAATCCCGGCAATTCCGCCCGGTCCTGAATTGAGATATTTATACGAACACCAACAGGCAAAATCCACATTCCAATCGTGAAGCTGCAAATCCAAATTTCCCGCCGCGTGTGCGAGATCAAAACCGACAACTGCACCGACCTTATGGCCCGCTTCCGTAATTCGTTTCATATCAAACGCCTGACCTGTGTAATAATTCACACCGCCGAGCATTATCAACGCTATTTCATCGCCGTGTTCGGCAATTGTGTTTTCAATGTCTTCGGTTTTGAGGATCGTCTCGCCTTCTCTAGGTTTTAACTCAATTAGAGCCTTATCTTTTGTACCTCCGTCAGACTCATTGCCGGCAGGATGCCGGCGCTCCCAGAAATCAATTTGTGATTTCACAGCATATTGATCGGATGGGAATGCGTCTGCCTCGATTACAATTTTGTATCTCTTATCAGTCGGGCGATAAAATGAAACCATCAAAAGATGCAGATTGACGGTTAAGGTATTCATCACAACCGTTTCCAAAGGATTTGCACCTATGATCTTCGCCATCGAATTTGTCAAGAATTCGTGATAAGGCATCCAGGGATTCTTCGCGTGGAAATGTCCCTCAACGCCAAATGTTTCCCAATCTTTTAATTCCTGTTCGATGTAATTTCTAGTGGTTTTCGGCTGAAGCCCCAGCGAATTGCCCGTAAAATAAAGGACATCATCGCCGTTTGATTGTTTAGGAATATAAAATTTGTCGCGGAAATGGTTAAGGGGATCCTTATCATCCAACTGTTTTGCAAAAGCCTGATTCGACTGAAGAGTTTGATCTTTTTCCATTTAAATAAGTATAAACGGAAAAGAAATAAATCACCCAGTAGCATCGGAGAATTGGTTCTTTCGCGAGTAAGTTCCAGGAAATAAAGTCAGACTGAGGCCAGAGGGAAGTAACGCTTGAATATAGCCTGAGATTTTTCGCTTTAAGCGGCGAGAAGGCACAAAAATAATGAATTTGCCAAATACGCAATTCAAGTGGGAGATTTAATCGTTCGAGACGAGGATTCGTCAGTCTGCTTTTTAGTAAGCCTGCATCGGTTCTGTGTTCTCAAAGTTCTTGAGGCCGAGTGCATTCGCAATAGTAGCATCGTCGTCGTCGGGCGTTACGGCACTTTCGGTAATCTCTATATCGTGCGTAACCCAAGCGAGAAGCATTCCCATATTCGTATTTACAAATGAGAG
>JBGTGX010000117.1:0-24115 GCA_041746475.1 Pyrinomonadaceae bacterium
TGTCACTTTTCGATCTCTTGTCTGAACTCAATGATTTGGTTCAAACTCGATCACGGGGAAAAAACTCTTTAATAGTGGAAAGAAGACTGATTTCAATATTATTGAAAAGTCTTGACGTTTTGAAAGTGTGTTACCTTAAAAAACTTAAGTTGCGGCTCAAATCAATTCGTAATTTATTCAATATATGCACCTATCCAATAAGAATATCCTATGGACTTGAATCAAGATGAACAAAAAGAACGGAACTTTGATATTTTCTCCAAGCGACCTCGTACTCTATTCGGTATCTCCATTCGCCTCCTGGATGAATAGATACCATATTGAAAATCCGGGTTTGTTGACTCCCGATCCCGAAGCATCGGAAATGACGATACTCGCGGAGATGGGGTTGACCCATGAAAGATCTGCTCTCGCGGAATTTGAGGCTGAAGGCGCAACGGTCATCAAGATTGACACTAAGAGTCCAGATTGTTTTGAAAAAACTAAGGAAGCATTGGCAGCGCGCCCGAAAATAATCTTCCAGGCGGGGCTCCGGGAAGGAGCATTTAGAGGGTATGCCGATTTTCTGATTCTAAACGATGAAGGACAGTACGAAGTATGGGATACCAAACTTGCCCGATCGCCAAAAGCGACATATCCGATCCAGCTTTGCTGTTACTCAGAAATGCTTGCGGGCATTTCAGGTGATCCATTGCCTGAAAAATTTGGAGTAATCCTCGGAAAGAAAGACGATGAAACCAAAAGGAATCTTAGAGTGGAGTTTCGAGTTGAAGATTTCTTTCATTACTACCTAAATTTTAAAAACGACTTTCTTAAGTTTCACGAAAACTTCTTGGGCGAAATTATCGATCGACCGGAACCAAATGCTAGCGGTGATAACGGGAGATGGAATACGGTCGCAGAAAAGTATTTCTCAGAAACAGATCATTTAGTACGAGTCGCCGGAATTACCGTCGGGCAGATCAAAAAACTATCAAACGCGGGTATTGATACGTTAACGAAGCTAGCCAATGCAGATGGAATTGACGTTCCTAAACTAGCTGTCGATTCGTTAGAAAAGTTAGTAGGACAGGCACGCCTGCAACAATCCACGCGGGAGAAGCGCGTCGACCAGCCAGATGCGAGACCGGATTTTGAGGTGATGCCCTCTAAAGGGGTTAACGACGAGCCCATCGGTCTTGCGCAACTTCCAAAACCCGATCCGGGCGACGTATTCTTTGATATTGAGGGTTACCCTTTTGAGCCGGGCGGACTAGAGTATCTTTTTGGTGTTTGTATTCGCGACGAAGGTGAGAAACCTTTTGAATTTAAGGATTGGTGGGCACACGACCGCGATGAAGAAAAGCAGCTATTTGAAGATTTCATCGATTGGACATTTGATCGCTGGATGAACAATCCGGCAATGCACATCTACCATTACGCACCGTATGAGGTGACCGCTATCCGGCGGCTAAGCACATTTCACAATACAAGACAGGAAGAGCTTGATCAGATGCTTCGGAACGAGGTGTTTGTTGATCTTTATCAGATCGTACGGCGGGCTCTTCGAGTCGGCGAACACAGTTATTCGCTAAAACTGATTGAGCATCTTTACCGCGGCAAGCGAGAGACGGATGTTGCGTCCGCGATGGATTCGGTTGTTCAATATGCCGCTTGGAAAGATAGCGGAGAACCGAGAGACTGGCGCGAAAGCAAAATTCTGAAGGATATTCGGGACTATAATCTGGATGACTGCGAATCTACAGGCGAACTTTATGATTGGCTTAATGAAACGGCTCGCGCAAATGGAATTGAAACCGCCATCGAAGTTCGCGAGGAACCACCCGAACTAAAACCATTATCTCCCGAGGTTATCGAAAAACTCGAGGTTGCAAGGAAACTTGGAGAGAAGAACGATCCTATTTCCAGGCATCTCGCTGATCTGATCGATTTTCACAGGCGGGAAGAAAAGCCGATCTGGTGGCGAATGTTTGATCGAAGAGATGCTTCGGACGCCGAGCTGCGAGACGACTCCGGTTGTATACAAGGCGTTCAGGCAATAGGTGAACCGACACCGATTGCGCGTTCGTTGTTGCAAAAATACAAGTTTGATCCGGCGCAGGAATGTAAACTTTCTTCAGGCGATAGATCAACCGTTATGTTTACTCACAACATTTCCGCAAAGCCTAATCTTCACGAACTAGACATTTCCAAAGGAATTCTGGCTCTAAAAATGGGTACCGCGGCACTCAACAATAACTTTGAAGGAAGTTTTCCAACGATCGGATCTTTGATTCCAAATGAGTATGTTTCCGCCGGCGCGATCCAGTCGGCCCTGACCGAGGTTTGTAGCCAGCAGCTTTCCGGTCAACTTCCGCGACCTGTGACCTCGCTGCTAGACCGGATTTCGCCCATCAAAGAATCCACAGCGGGAAATTCCAATATTCTTGACAGAGCGAAGGCTCTTGCAAACGCCATGGACGGAGATTGCCTTGTGATCCAAGGTCCTCCGGGTACCGGAAAGACTTATACCGCATCGCATGTGATCGTCGAACTCCTCGGCAAAGGCAAAAAGATCGGAATCACTTCAAACAGCCACAAGGCGATCTTAAATCTATTTCGGGGGATCTATAAAGCGGCAGAAGAAGCAGGGGTAGATGTTCCAGGATTGAAATGCGGAGGAGAAAACGAAGATCCGATATTTCAGGAGTGTCCGTCGCTCGCTTACAACAAGGGCGGTGCGGCAGCTTATGACGCATATACGTCGGGCGTGATCGGAGGAACGGCATGGCTATTTGCGAGATCCGAATGGATCGACGAACTGGACTATTTATTTATCGATGAAGCCGGTCAATTTTCGCTGGCAAATGCGACAGCTGTTTCCCGATCAGCGAAAAATGTCGTCCTACTCGGCGACCATATGCAGCTCGAACAGCCCGTGCAGGGATCTCACCCGCACGATTCGGGAATGTCTGCGCTCCAGTATGCTCTGAAAGATCAAGAAACGAGTAAAGACGATTCGCCGACATTTCACGCTGTAATTCCGGAAGATTATGGATTGTTTCTCGGCAAATCATACCGAATGCATCCCGATATTTGCAGATTCATTTCTGAGAGTGTTTATGAAGGACGACTTGGTTCCGACGATTCGTGCGCACATCAAAGGGTTTTGGTCGATAACGCCAGGGCAAAACACGTACGAAAAGAAACGGGACTTGTTTTTTGCGGAATCGAGCACGAAGGAAACATTCAGCAAAGCGACGAAGAAATTGTACGGATTGTAGAGATCTTCAATGAACTAATTGGGCGAACCAGAATTACAAAGGAAGGAGAGGAGCAGTCTCTTGAGCTTCAAGATTTTCTATTTATCGCTCCTTACAATGCGCAGGTTCGGACTTTGGCCGCAGCACTCCCTAATGGCGCCCGCGTTGGGAGTGTTGATAAATTCCAAGGACAGGAAGCACCGGTCTGCATTTTATCTATGTGCTCTAGTTTTGGTGAATACGGCTCCCGCGGTTTAGGTTTTATCCTTGATCAAAACCGCGTAAACGTGGCGATCTCGCGCGCCGAATGTCTTGCGATCGTCGTCGGTGATCCAAGAATCGCCAAGGCTTCCGCATCGTCGTTAAACGAAATGAAGCTCTTGAATCTTTACGCCAAGATTGTTAGCTCAGGAGCTTAGCGAATAATCCGAAATAGTCATTTGAAATGATTGTAAAGGTGGCATCCAATATTAATGCCAACTCTGGAATCAATTTTGATAATAGTCTACTAGAGATCAATTCATTAATTCCGAAACTTCTAACCTTGAAAATTGCTTTTTTCGAGCAGACTTGAAATCTTCCAAGAGACTTGCCGATTGAACTACGCTGTCATTTGTTAAATTCACATATCTTTGAAAAGTTTTCGGATTCGTATGTCCTGAGATCTTCATAACCTGTGAGGCCGGTATTCCGGCTAGTATCATGTTGGTTATTGCAGTATGTCTCGTGTCGTGAAATTGAATATCCGCCGTATCTAATCCCGCCTCTTTAAGTGCGGACATCCAAGACCTTCTAAAATTGTTCTTTATCCCAAATACAAGTGCATCCTTATCTTTCGGCGATTTTTCCCAAAGACTTGTCATTTCAGTTTTAACACGCGGTGTCATTCCCACAATTCTTTCTTTTTCGGTTTTCGTGTTCGTGGCTAAAACCGTAATTTTTTTGTTCGTTAGATCGATGTCGTTCCATTTCAATTTGAGTAACTCGCCGGTTCGCATCGCGGTATCAAGCGCGGAAATGAAAATTGGTCTAATGTGGACACGGCTTTTGATTTCACATGCCATGAGAATCTGACTTTCTTCAGTTTCACTTATCAGGCGTTCGCGCTGATTCTCAGCGGCGTGTGAGATCAGGCTTTTAACTTTTGAGAACGGATTAGTCATAATGTAATCCTGTGATACTGCAAAACTAAAAATCTGCCTAAGTAGGGATAACTCGCGGTTTACTGAAGCGATAGCGCGCGGGCGTTCAACTTCAATGGTTTCATAAATCCACTTCCGGCGATCCTTTTTAATTTTGGGGTTCGCCTTCTTGATCTTCTTTTTTATTATTACCGGCGTATTTAATCTAGTGTTTTTATATGCTTCGAGATCTCCGGGCTTTATGTTTCTGACTATTTTGTTGTGAAAATGTTGCCGTAACGACTTTAAGAGATAGCGTTGATTATTATAAGAACGCAGCCCCGAAACTTTGATACCGTCCCGGAAAATTGGCGGACATAGTTTTGTTTTTTCGTAAAGATCTGCAATCTCATTAAACGTCATCTTATCCTTTTCAAGCGTCTCTTGGCCGCTTTGGTTTAATTCATGTCGCATTTCCTGAATAAGCGATCTTGCGTGGGTTCGGTTGTCCGCACGCCTCAGCTTTTCTTTACGCTTTCCGGTCTTCTCGTCAATGTATTGGATTCGAGCGTATAAATAACCGTTAATTGTTTTAATACCCCCGCCAGTCTTCCGCTTTTCACTTCGCCAATCGTTGTCTTTATGTTTCATAGATATAATATCGTTGCATTTAAGCTAGAGGAAATTTTCCTCTATGTTTTCCTCTAGTATCTGCTATTTTGAGAATGTTCGAGATAGTTGAGGAATGATAACATGCTTATAGCGCTATAAACAAGGGAGAATACGATAGTTCGGGATGGCTGAGGAAGGTTTGCGAAAAGACAAGTATAATGACTGGCAGTCATGAGGTCAGGGGTTCGATCCCCCTCGGCTCCACCATTAGAATCAATAACTTACAAGAATTCTGATATTTCGTTATACCCCTCATTGCATACCCATTGCATACGCTGACTCTAAAACCGCATCTTCGAGGGATTTGACGCGGTCAAATACAATCACGGAGATTGTCTTAATTTTAGAATTATTGGGACGAATTACGGTAGACTAAGGTTTCACGTGAATACAAGAGTTGGCGAGTTCGATAGAAGGCAATCGGCGCGTCAACATCCGTTTTATGAGCGACGTAAAATACGCCCGATTTTTGTCCATTAAAAATGACTATAGAACCGAGTCTTTCTGATGAGGAGGTTCAATACCTAGGAATTCTCTATAAATGCGATCTTTGTATTCTTTCCCTATTTCATTAACAGCATCGATGAAAGCTTGGTATGTGCCGAGACCTCCAATTTTTTCCCAAAACTCATTTCCAATCAAGACTGCTTCGTCTTCTTTCATATCGAACCAGCGCGCTGGGAATGCCCAAGCATAGTCTTCTCTTTTACCATATGGGTTATAAGGAAGAGCATAGAATGCGCCCTCAATTTGCACCGGTTCCATAGAGTAAAGCTTGAGAATTTTTTCCTTACTTACTTTTGTTTGGTCGCTATTTGGTAACGGGGCTTTTAACTCAAAAGCATACCGTTTAGCTTGTGCTTCGCTTCGATCTTCGGCATAAATATCACACATTACTGTAACCGGGACATATTTTTCGCTTTTGCCGTCCAGAATATAGGCCAGTTCTTTATCCCAATTGTCTGTTTCTTTGTTTGTTGTTAAAGTTAAGATCAAGAACGATAAGCTATGTCCTATAATCCAATATATACGGCGGAGCCGTTTTGCCGTCGAGGTTGTAATTCTGTTGTATCGGGGGCATTGTTGATATAGAAAATGGGTATGTCCGACCTAAATCAGCTTTCGTGCATCAAAGCTAAGACGATAACAAAATGGGGGCCGATCCCTCCTAGCTCATTACATTGAGCTCGCGAAACTAACAGGCTATGGATACAAAAGGTTTCAAAATTCGAACGTCTCACGGCTCGATTAGACCCGCATTTCCCGTGCTGTTTTACTGGGAAAGCGAGATGGGATCCGGAGGCCAGACTGCCATCCAACACATTTTGCCGTCGGTTTATGTAGATGTGATATTTCCGCTGTCAAAGTGGATAGATATCGCCGGAGCCGAACCCAAACAAACTGCACCGTTTGTCAGCCCGATCCTGAGTTCCGGCCGCAAGCTTTTTTTCAGCCCGGGATCAAGGTTATTCGGTATTCGTTTTATGGCGGGCCACGCTGGAGAAATACTTGCCTGTCCACCTAGGGAACTGTTGCAGGCTCCGAACGAATTTTATTCTGTAACGAAGAGCCAGATCGCGCGCCCGATTTACGATGCGGTGTTTGGCCAGCCCGATTTTGTATCACGTGTTATTGACCTAAATCATTTTTTTGGCAAGACATGCTCGGCAACGCTAACATCCAAGCCAATCTGTGATCTGTCGTTGGAATACATCCGTTCACATCCGAACGCTAAAGTCAGCGATCTGACCCGCTTGACAGGCTATAGCCGCCGTTGGCTCGAAATTTCGTTGAAAGAAAATATCGGCGTACCGCCGCAGCAAGTTATACGTATTACCCGGTTCAATCGATTTCTCCATGGCCTTAAAAATAAAGGATTGGACACCCTAACCACTCTTGCGATGGATAGCGGTTATTACGACCAAGGCCATCAGATCCGCGAATTTCGCCGGTTTATACCCACTACACCAACTGCCTTCATAGAGTCCGATCCCATGCTGTGTAAGGTGATGAACCACATCTAATTCGCATTTATACAATCCGACCGATACCTGAATCTTTTACTATGGTACATATCCATGGATAAATACGATGCGGATTCAGATAGGGGCTTCATAGCAAATGCACAAAAAAACCTCTTCGCGTTTTAGGCAAAAAATTATGTACCTGGCGCGGCTGTGCCTATTGTTATGTTAAAAATATTACTTACTATGGGTTTATTCGCCGCCTCGATTTCGGCGGTGTTGGGTCAGGGCGACAAATATTTGACAGCGGAAGTGAGTTTCAGAAACGGCGAAACTGAACTTGCCGCCAGTCTTTACATTCCCCGAAAGGCCGGGCCCGTTGCGGCCGTTGTGATCGTTCACGGGTCGGGGAACAGCGACCGCTCAAATGCGTGGACACTCGCATACGCGAAAGCGCTGGCCGAACGCGGGATCGCTGTCCTTTATCCCGACAAACGTGGAGCGGGAGCGTCGAAAGGCGATTGGAAAACAGCGAGTTTTTCCGACCTTGCCGGTGATGCGATCGCCGGTGTCGAAACGCTAAGAAGCGACAAGCGGATCGATAAGGCGAAGATCGGGTTGATCGGTTTTAGCCAGGGAGGGCACATTATTCCATTGGCGGCGTCCCTTTCCCCGCACGTGGCATTTTCGATCTCGGTCTCCGGTTCGACAGTTCCTATTTTGGAGCAGATCGCCGATGAAATTGAAATGAGCGCCGAACGGGCCGATCTCAACCCGGAACAAATAATCACGGTCCGGGAGATTAATCAGAGAGCACTCAATTATGCGCTGACCGGAAAAGGCTGGGACGAGTACCATAAGCTGCTTGACAACGCCAAAAACGGCACCCTCAAAGGCCACAAAATCGTCGACGGGTTTCCCGCGACAGCGGATCACTGGTTTGCACAAAACATCCGCACACTAGGAAATTATGATCCGATGCTTTATTGGGCAAAATTATCCCATCCGGTACTTTTTGTTTACGGGGGTCAAGATACGAATATTCGCGTGAGTAAAAGCATCAGCCGAATCGAGAAACGATTGGATCCGGGCAAGCTCGATTACACGTTGATACTGTTTCACAAAAACGGGCACGCTTTGTTCAGAGACGATCTGTTGGATTTCATGGTGCGCTGGATGAGACGTGGGGATTAAAAGAAACGGAAAACTATAAACCTGTGATGTGGAAAACAAAATCGCTAATAATAAATTGAAATATCTGCTTTAAGTTGTAAAAGTTAGATGAAAACAGAAGCTAAATTCGGAATTATTTTAGGTGTCGGGATTTGTGCTTATACATTAATTGCACATTTTCTCGGTTTTTACACTAATAACATTCAAGCAGGAAAATACGGCGATATGGTGATTATTATTTTGCCGATTGTGGTTTTATTTCTTGCCATTAGAGAAAAACGCAATGTTCAAGAGTTTCTGACGATACCTGGGGGAATTAAGACCGGATTGTTGACCGTATTAATTTCATATCCGATTTCTACTACATTTTTGTGGATTTATCATCATTTAATGAATCCGAATTGGTTTGAAAATATACTTGCTTACGAGCAAAAAGTAATGGAAAAATCGGGATTAAGGTCTGCGGAAATAGCTGCAAAAGTTGACGCTTTAAAAGCGGGAAACAGCGATTTTGCCCAAATTGTCGGAGGCTTTATCGGCACAATTGTTTTAGGGTCAATTTTATCGTCTATCTTTTCGTTAATCTTGAGAAAAAGAGCTAGTGCTGAAACTTCAGATCAGGTCGAACAATAGATAAAGACTATGACAATACAACAAGATGCAGATATTTTAAGTCCTGAGTTTAAGGCAAATCCTTTCCCGTTTTTTGCTCAACTGCGTTCGGAACAACCCGTCTATCCGACTATTTTGCCAAATAAACAGAGAGTCTGGCTTTTGTCTAGGTATGAAGATGTGCATATGTTGCTAATGGATGGCAGATTTGCAAAAGATTGCCGTAACGCGATGACCGAGGAACAGTTGAAGCAGCGACCATGGATGCCGAAAATGTTCAGAGCGTTAGAGAAAAATATGCTTGACCTTGATCCGCCGGATCATACACGCCTGAAAAAACTCGTTCATAAAGTTTTCACTCCGCAGAGAATTCAGCAGATGCAGGAACGCATACAAATATTAGCCGAAGAATTGCTTGAAAAAGTTTCAGATAAAGGAGAAATGGATTTAGTCAAAGATTTTGCTTTGCCTCTGCCGATGACAATTATCACGGAGATTCTCGGCGTGCCGGACAAAGACCGCGACAAATTTCACAAATGGTCGAAAGTAATCGTATCGCTCGACCAATTTAGTGCCACTTTGCGGTCACTACCAAGCGTCTGGATGTTTATTCGTTATTTGAAACGTTTTTTCAAAATTCGTCGTGCCGAACCGAAAGATGATTTGGTAAGTGCTTTGATTCAGGCTGAAGAATCCGGTGATAAGTTAAACGAAGATGAACTCTTGGCAATGGTTTTTCTGTTGTTGGTTGCCGGACACGAAACAACTGTAAATCTAATCAGCAGCGGTACGCTGGCATTGATTGAAAAGCCTGACCAAATGAGCAAATTAGTTGAAAATCCATTACTAATCGATAGTGCCGTTGAAGAATTACTGAGATTCACTTCTCCCGTATTTATGTCCACCGAGCGTTACGCTCGTGAAGATTTCAAAATTCATAATGCGACAATTCCACGCGGAGAGCTGGTACTGGGCGTTATCGGTTCGGCAAATCGTGATGACGACGTATTTGAAAACCCTGATTTATTGGATATAACACGCGAACCGAACAAGCATCTATCATTCGGACACGGTATACATTTTTGTCTGGGTGCACCGCTTGCACGTATGGAATCGCAAATCGCCATCAATACGTTGCTAAAAAAATTGCCGAATCTTCGCCTGAAACATTCGGCGGAATCTTTACGTTGGCGTTCGAGTTTGATTCTACGCGGACTCGAAACAATGCCTGTAGCATTTTAAGAATTGAACGGAGGTTAAAAATATGATCAGAACTATTATCGGAGTGGTAGTCGGATATATCACATTGGCACTGCTTATAATTGTCTTAATGATTTTAGCTTATGTGTTGATGGGAGCAGATTTTGCATTCAAATCCGGTTCGTTTGATCCGTCTGTTTTTTGGATTATTGTAAGTTTTATAATTGGCATTGTATCTGCTCTCTTGGGCGGATATGTTTGTGTTGCCATTGCAAAAAATAAAAATGCAGCACTTTGGTTGGCTGGTTTGGTATTGGTTTTGGGTTACGCATCAGCAGCTTTTAACATAACCAGTTCCGATAGCACATCCGATAAGGTTCGGCAAAGCGATGTTTCGATGGAGGCGGCAATGCAGCAGTTAAAACAGCCCGTTTGGATAGAATTGCTAATTCCGATAATCGGTGCTGCAGGTGTGATTTTGGGTGGAAGAATAAAAGAATTAGGTCATGACTAGCAAAAGCTAATTTGCCTAGCTCGATCTCTCCGTCGAAAGGAGATCCGTTCCCGCTCTGCGAAGCAATCGAGCGGCGAATTTTGGCCATTCAGGATTTATGACTGAAGTTTGATTAGACCTTTTGGCCAGAAAAAAATTATGAAAATTCTGACAACTCTTTTTATCATACTAATTTCGGTCGGTTTTGCTTTTTCTCAAAACACCTTAACCGAAAATCTTTCAAAAAATTCGCATTTTTTAAAGTTGGAAAACGGCAAGTTGCTGGGCGAAGGTATGGGATTTTTGCTTACCGAAGCCAGAAATTCTCAGTTTTTCTTAATTGGCGAAAGCCACGGAATTTCGGAGTTACCGCTTTTTACGTCTGTGTTATTCGAGCAAATCAATCCGCACGGTTATAACTATTTGGCAATTGAAACGGGACCGATTACGGCTCGTCGGATCGAAAATATTGCGAAGGAAAAAGACGGGTTTGCCAAGTTTAATTATAAATATCCGCTCGGTCTGCCGTTTTTTAGTTTCAGGGAAGAGGCGAATTTGATTGAAACCGCTTTGAAACTTGCGAATAGCCGGACGCAAACTTTGTGGGGAATAGATCAGGAATTCGCCGCTTCGCCGCAGTTTCATTTTGAGAGGCTATACGAAATTTCGTCGAATGATAAAGCAAGGGCGATCGTCAAACCTTATTACGACAGGACAAAAAGCGAATTTCAACTAATTGTCGAAAAGAGAAATCCGGGCTTGGCGTTTCTGTCTTCGGCAACAACCGAAGATTTCGACAAACTGGATTCGGCTTTCGTCGGCTCAAAGAATAAAGAGGCTTTTGAGATATTGAGCGAACTTCGCCGGAGTTGGGAAATTTATCAGAAGATTTTTACAGGCAGAGGCTATGAATCGAACCAACAGAGAGCGTTGCTGATGAAAGAGCATTTTATGAATTATTACGAACAAGCGGCGAAAAAGGAAAAAATGCCGAAAGTTCTTTTTAAGTTCGGTGCGAATCATATGACACGTGGGCGAAATTCTATAAACGTTTTCGACATTGGGAACTTCGCGTCGGAACTTGCCAATTCAAACGGCTTGAAATCTTTTCATCTTTTGGTTGTCGCCACAAGCGGGACGCAAAACAGTTATCTACCGTTTTTGGCAAATGATGCGGACAAACAAAAACCGATTGACGCGAATAAAGATTCGTTTATGGGCATCTCGCATTTGCTTGAAATTGGTGATAAAGGGGAATGGACAATTGTAGATTTAAGACCGCTTCGCCCGTTAATTCATTCGGGCAGAATAAAGGATTTGCCGGACGGTTTCAAAGATTTGGTTTTCAGTTATGACGCGGTTTTGCTGATACCGAATGTAAAAGCCTCGACACATTTTGATTGGAATATGTAAAAAGGAAATGAAGATTAATCGTTGGATATTTGTACCGTTATATATGGCTTTGGCAGCAGGACTATTGTTCGGTTTGACAGATAAAAGTTATAACGGCTGTATAAACGGGTTTATTTCAGGAGCAATTGCAGGGCTGATTATTCTGGCTTGGAGTGAAATTTGGACACGAAAATTTTCTCGAAATAATGAAAAGAAAGATTTTTCAGTTGTTCAAACAAGAAACCTCGTGCTTTTGTCGGATTTTAACAACGCATTTGATTTATGCAGGAATTCGATTTTGAATTTTGAAACCGCCGGTATTAAATCCGCAGATTTACAAACCGGAGTGATAACGGCTGAAACAAAACTTAACTTTACTTCTTCACGGACGGAAATTGAAATTAACCTTAAGCCGGTCAACGACAATATGACGGACGTTGAAATTCTAACCCGCCCTTCATTTAGAACAACCATTGTTGATTTCGGTAAAAGTCTGGAAGTGATAGAAAAAATCACTTCTTCATTAGAAGAAAATGATTGGCAGATTAATCCAAAGATTTTGAATAAAGATGCAGGATTTGCAATAGAAAGTTTCGGGGGAAAATTATGAAAATCACAATCCTGGTTTTATTGATTTTCTTATTTGCCGTTTCCGGTATTTCAGCACAGGATGATCCGAATATTCCTGAGATTGACCGCATACGTTTGGCGGAAGCGTTTAGGATTGGTGATAAATTGGGTAATCAGGTTTGGGAGAACTGGGACAAAGCCCCTTTTGCCGTGCTGCTCGTAACTCCGGAAAAAGAATTTCTTATACGGCATCCGCGGCCTTCAAAAGATTTCACGCTGATCGGCTATGATTCGCTTTTGAAAAGCGATGTCTATTATCGGAAAAGAATCCAGCAAATAAATTTCTTAGCCACTTTTCCGGCAGTCGGCGGAGTTTCAACCATCGTTATCGGTCAGGCGGAAAATACGTCGAAGAAAACGTCTACGCCGTGGGTCGTAACGGTTCTGCACGAGCATTTTCATCAGTTGCAGATGTATCAGCGAACCTATTACGCGGATGTCGATGCATTAGATTTATCGGGCGGCGACCAGACCGGAATGTGGATGCTGAATTTTACGTTTCCTTATAAAGAAACGGAAGTCAACAAGCAGTTTTCCGCGTTGACTAAATTGCTTGCGGAAGCCCTCCAAGCCAAGAAGAAATCGGAGTTTTCAGTAAAGATCAAAGCGTATATCAAGGCTCGTCAGGCATTCAAACAGATGCTAAGTCCCGCCGATTACCGGTATTTTTCGTTTCAAGCTTGGCAGGAAGGAATTGCGAGATATACCGAGTATCGGATCGCCGATCTGGCGGCGAGGAAATATAGACCGAGCAGACAATTTCGCGCGTTAAAAGACTACACGCCGTTTAAGGAAGTCGCCGATTCAATTTTGAAAAATGAAATTCTCGCAAATTTGCCAACGCTTCAAATCGAAAAGTCGGAAAGGCTCGTGTTTTATCCGTTCGGTGCTGCAGAAGGTTTGCTGCTCGACAGAGCGAATCCGAAATGGCACAGCCGCTATTTCACGGAAAAGTTCTATATTGATAAATATTTCGGCGGTTAATAAATGCAAATCCCGAAACAGTTTTTACTTGGCGAAGGTATGCGACTGATACGGACTTTTGAGCCGGACGAACCTGATGATGCCGTTCCGGTTGACCAAATTGTGATTGATTAAAAAAATCGGGATAAATTATTGATGCTTCCGGTCGGCAAATTTCGTCTGCGGGCGATTGACTGCAGAGGAACAGAGTTCACGCTCCAACAAATTTAGTAGTCCGATAACAAAGGGGAAATGGAAAACCAAAATTATCAAACAGAAAATAAACTTATATTTTCCAAGACAAAAGAACCAGAACGCCAAATTAGAGTCTTAAATAGAATCATTTTTTTGGTCGGATCCTGTTTTATTTTGACACTTGTCGTTAATGCTCAAATTGGCATTGTTGACAGAGATGCCAAATCGAAACCGACGCTTGTTATTTTGGGAACTTACCATATGGGAAATGCGAGAAACAATGTAGTTAACGGTAAAGTTGACGAAGTTACCACTCCCGAACGACAAAGGCAGTTGGTTGAACTTGTCGAAAAGCTGAAGAAATTCAAACCGACTAGGATTGCCGTCGAATGTGATATTGAAGACGACGCGAAAACTCAGGGAATTTACGATAAATATTTGTCGGGAAAGTATCAACTAACAAAAAACGAGACCAATCAGATAGGTTTTCGCTTAGCAAAAGATTCAGGTCATAAAAAAGTTTACTGCATTGATTGGGGTATATTCCCGGACGATCCTTTATACCATTATGAAAAATATGCTTCCAAGGATGCAGAACTGGATAGCTTTCTAAAAGGAGTCTATCGAAATCTAAAGGAAGAAGTGGATGCCGAACACGAAAAACTATTCAAGTTGTCCATTACCGACCAGCTTATTCTTATGAATCAATCCGAGCGTATGGAGAAAGACCATCAAAGGTATTTTGACTTGATGCGAATCGGGCGTGGTAAAGAATATGTCGGAGCAAATTATCTTTCGTGGTGGTATCGCAGAAATATGATAATTCTCAACAATATTATTAGAATCACCGATTCACCGAATGACCGAATCCTCGTAATTTATGGTGCGGGACACACTAAACTTCTAACACAGTTTGCTAAAGAATCGGGATTTTATAATGTTAAAAGTCCTTTGAAATATCTGAAAAATAAGAAGTAATAAGTGACAAGCGGAACTCGAACAAAACAACATGAAAAATAAACCTTTTTGGGAAAAAACTTTTGCTCAAGCACGAGAAGCGGAAACATTCGGCACTCCTGCCGAAGAATTGTCCGAACTTGTCGAGCTACTGCCGAAAGATGCAAAAGTTCTCGATTTGGGTTGCGGCGAAGGTCGCAACGCTTTGTTTCTCGCTGAAAAAGGTTTTGATGTAACAGCAATTGATATTTCCATCGCCGGTATTCGCAAATTAGAGCGTTTAGCTGAAGAAAAAAAATTTTCGATTAAGGGGAAGATTCAGGATATGCGAAATTTTGATTTTCAAACCGAATTCGATCTTATCGTAGCACACGGCAGTTTGCATCTGATCGAGCGTGAGCATTGGTTATCACTTATTCGCAAAATTCAAGATAACACAAAAGACGGCGGTTACAATGTGGTCGTGGTTTTTACTGATACGCTGCCGCCGCCCGAAGATTTAAAGCCTTTTCATATAGGAATATTTTGGGAAGGTGAATTGTTTGATTTTTATAGCGATTGGGAAATCATTCTGCAAAGAAGTTACATTTTAGAAGATGAGCACCCCGGCGGTATCAGACACCGACATCCGATTAACAAAATTGTGACACGAAAAATTCAAAAAAATTAATAATTGTCACAAATTCGGATTGTGCGGGGTTTTCTAAATACTAAGACTCAAAAGTTAAAAGTAGAGAGTAAAAGCATATTTTCGGAGGTGTTTTGATGCAGAACTATAATTCTCGCTTAGAATATGAGGTTCTGAAAAAACAAACAAATATTTTAGAACGGAAACTAAAGCTGTTTAAATATGTTTGGATAATTAGTTTTTTTGCCGTAATAGTGTCCGTCTGGACTTTACAAGCAAGTTCTGAATCCCAAAATGACACTCTTCGTTTAAGAAAATTAGTCATTATTGATGAAAAAGGAGTTGAGAGGGTAATTATCGCAGCACCTGTTCCTGAACCAATTACGCTTGGAAAACGATTTTCACGAGGCGGCAATTCCAGCGGAATTCTTTTATTCGACGAGGAAGGCAATGAACGCAGCGGTTATGTGACGACCGATGGTTATCCGAATGTTTTGTTCACACTTGACAGTATTGCCCGCCAACAAGTTCTGTTCATGACCGAACCGCACGGCTCAACTGCACTCTGGATTTGGGATCAGAATAATAATTCGTTCCAGTTAAATGTCGGCGGCGAATCACCAAATCTGAAACTTATTAAAGACGGCAAGGAAATGTTTGCTCAACCGATTGGTGAAAAAAAGGAGAAATAAAATGAAAAACAGATATTTTTTGTGGATATTTCTACTAATTTGTTTTTTAACGATTTTCATTTTTGCCCAGTCAAATGCTCAAACGGAAAATTCATCAGCGAAAATTTGGCGAGGTCATGAAAATTCGGTAACGAGCGTTGCTTTTTCTTCTTCTGGGAAGTGGATTGCCTCGTCGAGTTTGGATGGAACGGTCAGAGTTTGGAATACAGAAACCGACAAAGTTGCTCACATTTTACGTTCTCATAGCGGCGATGTTTATTCCGTTTCGATTTCAAAAGATGACCGTCTGATAGCTTCGGCAGGACTTGATGGGCGTGTCGTAATAACCGAGTTATCAGATGGTAAAACTTCCAAAGTTTTTTCAGATTTAGATGGTTGGTGTCAGGCTGTCAGTTTCTCGCCTGATAGCCGTCGAGTTGCGGTTTCTACAACCGACGGGAAAATTTCCGTTTGGAATGTTGAAAGCGGAAAATTATTAAAAACACTCGATGCTAAACGCGGACAATTCTCACTTGCCTGGTCGCCCGACGGAAAATATCTGGCGAGCGGATTTTTTAGTATTTCAATTTGGGATATAACAACAGGGCAAATCGTAAAAACACTCAAAGGGCATTCATATAATATTTATTCACTTTCATTTTCTCCCGATGGCAAATTATTAGCATCGGGGAGTCTCGACAGCACAGCCGGAATTTGGAATGTAGATTCAGGGGAATCAATTCAAATCATAGAATCAAAAGGTTTTGCACGCACCTGGAAAAACAAAATTATAATTGATCCGATTAATGTGCCGGTAACTGCCGTTGCTTTTTCGCCCGACGGAAAACATCTTGCAACTGGCGGAGCCGGCAGGATTATAAATATTTGGAATGCTTCAAACGGAAAATCTGTCAGCACAATGCAAGGTCATACAATGTCGGTTACCGATTTAGAGTTTTCACCGGACGGGAAATATCTGGCATCTTCCAGTCTTGATCGAACAATTCGACTGTGGAGTTTACAGGGAAAATATGGGAAGTAATTGGAATTTAAATTTTTTATGGAAAATTATAAGCCTCTAATAATTAGATAAACTTTAAGTGAATGATATGCAGAAATTTAGTCCGATAACTTTAGGAAAAAGCCTGACCAAAATAAACAATGGCAGATTTATTCTGACGGAAACGAAACATCAGCCGAATCTATCACTCGAAACATACAGCCATAAAGTAGTTAAATAGAATAAATGAATAATTACAAAGAAAAAAGAGTAGAAATATTAGCCGTTATCTTGTTGGTTCTTTCTATGGGTTTGGCGTCGGTTTCGGTGCAGGAAATCTCTGCTCAGGAATCAAGAACAGACATATTTTTGGAAACACTTAGTCTGGCTGAGGCAAAAACAAAGGCAAAAGAATGGGACGAAGCGGCTTTGTTGTGGGAAAGAGTAGTTGAGTTAAATCCGGTTGAAGGCCGATTCCGCTACAGATTGGCGACCGCATTTTATAACGCAAAAAATTACCGGAAAGCGATACCTGCATATGAAAAGGCGATCGAATTCGGATACGGAAATCCGGCAAACAATGCCTACAACGTTGCTTCCTGCTATGCATTGCTGGGCGAAAAACAGCAAGCGCTTGAGTGGCTTGAAAAAGCGGTCAAGATGGGCTTCCTTGATCTCGAGCACGCGCAAAAAGATTCGGATCTGAAGATCCTCCAGGACGATCCGCGTTTTCAGAAATTGTTAGGAATTACCGACACAAGCAAAATGTCGCGAGAGGAAGGCTGGCGCAGCGATCTGCAGTTTCTGGTCCGAGAAATAAATCGCCGGCGCTACGGCTCTTTCGGAGCGCAAGCAGAAAAGGAATTCGATGCCGATGTTAGAAAATTGCATGATGCGATCCCGGGTTTAACAGATGAGCAGATAAATGTCGGGATCATGAAATTGCTGGTCAGGGTGGGTGACGGGCATACAGGGTTTTTAGGAGTAAGAGAATTCACAGCAAAACCGACACTTACTTTGCCTCTGAAGTTTTATTTATTTGAAGAAGGGATGTTCATAATTGCCGCAGATCCAAAGTACAAAGATCTGCTCGGAGCGGAGATATTGCGTTTTGAGGACCATGCGATTGCTGAAATTGTGCAGAAACTCGATACCGTTATCAGCCGCGATAATGCGATCTGGATCAAACAGGTTGCTCCATACCGAATGCGGTATCTTTCGCTGATGCACGCCCTCGGTCTGATCTCCGATGAGAAAAAGACTTCGCTTCGGGTTCGCACTATCGACGGAAAGGAAAGCACTATTGTAGTGGAGGGAGAAACAGGTCAAACTTTTATCTGGAATACCCTTCCAAATCCGGAGACATGGATCAACCTTCCTCAGACTCTTGCCGCGCCGATGCCTCTCTATCTAAAAAAAGTGGGAACAAATTACTGGTTTGAATATCTTGCCGATAGCAAAACGGTCTATTTCCAGTTTAATCGCATAAGAAATGACAAACAGGAGAATTTCGCCGATTTTTCCGAACGCCTCTTCAAATTTGTAAACGACAATGATGTCGAAAAACTGATCATTGATCTTCGCTGGAACAATGGCGGCAATACCGGTCTTTTGCCGCCGCTGATCCACGGTCTGATCAAAAACGAGAAGATCAACAAACAGGGAAAATTGTTTGTCATCATCGGACGCCGGACGTTCTCCGCTGCGCAAAATGCCGCAACATTTATTGAAAAAGATACAAACGCAAGATTTGTTGGTGAACCGACGGGCGCCAGCCCTAATTTTGTCGGCGAAGAAGAACCGTTTGTCCTACCCTACAGCAAGATCCTTGTAAATGTTTCAAATCTCTACTGGCAGAGTTCGACGCCTACGGACCGGCGAACCTGGATCGCCCCGCTGATCTATGTTCCGCCGACATTTAGGGCATACCGGGAAAATCTTGATCCGGCTTTGGAAGCAATAATAAATTACCGTCAGATAAGAAGTAAGAATCAATAAGGGAAAGACCTATGTTAAAGATAATGAGTTTGTTGTACGTGATCCTGTTGATCGTTCCGAATGCCGCGTCAGCAATTCCAAAAGATAATTCGCAGTTTGTTGCTGTCACACACGTTGCAGTCATTCCGATGGACTCCGAGCGGATCATTGAAGATCATACCGTCATCATAGAGAATGAAAAGATAATCGCTATTGGTTCTTCCGCACAAGTACAAATCCCAAAAAATTCTGAAATTATTGACGGCTCAGGAAAATATCTGATCCCGGGGCTCTTTGATATGCATATTCATATCGAAGAGGGCCGGGAAAGATCACTCGTTTTATACCTTGCCAATGGAGTTACAACAGTTCGAAATATGCATGGAAGCGCCTGGCATTTAAAGCTGCGGGAGCAGATCGCCAAAGGTGAACTGCTCGCCCCGCGTTTTTTTACGACCAGCCCGACTACTTTTTTTGCAAGACTTGATAACACACCGGAAGCCGCCGAAAGGTTTGTCATCGAACAAAAAAAAGCGGGATATGATTCGATAAAAATGTATGGAACGAGACCTGATTACAGTATGACCGCGGAAACCTATCATCGTTTATTGGAAACTGCCAAAAAACTCAATATACGGATAGTCGGTCATACTCCGCGCGGCTTGCCATTTCAGACGGTTTTAGATGAAGGGCAAGCATCGGTTGATCACGCGGAAGAGATCTATTATGTTTATCAGCCGATTCTTGAAAAAATGGGCTTGATCGCGGATTTTCAATTTGGAAAGATCGGCCTTGAAGAATATAAAAAACTCGACGCAAAATTTCCCGACCTGCAATCAGAGATCCTGCCCTTGATAAAGAATCTGGCGCAGGACGTAAAAAGATCGGATCTGGTTTTTACTCCCGGTTTATTTACCTACGAGACGATCTGGCGGCAGATTACTGCCGAGTATCCCGAAATGCTTGCTGATGTGAAAATGCTATATGTCTATCCTCTACAAAGACTATACGCAGGTCCGGGATTTAATTCATATCAGGGACGTTGGTCTGATCGACTTGATGAGATGAGAACGCTTCACAAATATCTTGTCGAACTTCAAAAATTGATGGTCAGCGAATTTTACAAAGCCGGAGTTCCGATGATGACCGGAACCGATGCGACATTGCCGTTTGTCATCGAAGGCTTTTCTCTCCACGATGAACTGCAAAGATTGGTTGATGCAGGTTTTACGCCTTTTGACGCTTTGAAAGCCGCAACCGTTACTCCCGCGAATTTTCTCAAAATAGACGACAAGGTCGGAACCATCGCGGTCGGCAAAAATGCCGATCTGGTTTTGCTTGACGGCAATCCTTTAACGGACATCAAAAACACGCGGAAGATAAGCGGAGTTTTTGCGGGTGGCAAATGGCTTTCAAAAGCTGAAATTAATCAATCGCTTGATGATCTTGCATCGTCATATCAGCCGTTTTGGAGTGTCATCCAAGATTCTCAAAAACATTTCTCAAAAGGCGATCTCAAAACGGCACTCGAAGGATATAAACAATTAAAAACCAAAACCGATGAAATTACGGATTATTTTGAATCGACCGTAAATTTTCAGGGATATACGTTTATCAGGCAAAAAAATTACGACAAAGCGGTGGAAGCATTTACGTTAAACACCGAATATTTTCCCGGATCCGCAAATGTTTGGGACTCTCTGGCTGAAGTTTATATGCTCAAAGGCCAAAAGGATTTGGCGATCAAATATTACAAAAAATCTCTGGAATTGAACCCCAACAACAATAATGCCGTCGAGCAAATTAAAAAGTTGGAAACGGAAAAATGAGCGAGGAATTTAATGGTCTTTAGGAGGCGGCGGTATATGAATTTTGTAATAATATTTGAACAACCCGCCGTCGGTAAGATGACGGTCGGTCATGAGATTGCGAAACTTACGGGATTTAGACTTTTTCAGCATCATTTGACTGTAGATTTGGCCTTAAATTTTTTCGATTCCAGGCAGCCACAATTTCAACAACTTGTTTCTGAATTTCGCAAGCGAATATTCGAAGAGGTTGCTGCTAGCAAACTGCCGGGATTGATTTTTACGTTTGTCGGGGCTCTGGAGCGTGAAGAAGATAAGGAATTTATCGAAATCAGTTGTAGTATTTTTCGCGAGAAGGCGGCAGGCATCTATTTCGTCGAGCTCGAAGCGGATCTAACCGAACTACTGAAGCGAAACGAAACTGAATTCAGACTATTTCAAAAACCGTCCAAGCGAGATCTATATTGATCAACTGAATGAATTTCTCAGAATTGTCGTGTCTAAAGTGAGTAACTAATTCCAGGATTGTAAAAAAAAATGGTTCAAACCACTAATCAATTATTTTATAGATTCCTTTCCATGGGGCTTATTTTCGGTCTGTTTTTACCGTTACAATTTTATTGCCAAAAAATAAAAGCTAAGGAATCACAACCTAAGCTTATAGTGTTGATTGCAGTAGACGGACTCGGTGCGGATATTTTTAAACGCTATGATTCTTTTTTCTCAGGCGGCTTTCGTCGGTTGAGAGATGAAGGAATGAATTTTACAAATGCGATGGTTGATCACGCAATGACCATCTCGCATCCGGGACACGTTACGCTTGCAACCGGAATGATCCCAGCACATCACGGCATTGTTGATGCGGCGTTTTATGAGCGTCAGGGAGAAAAATGGCAGTTTACGGATGCTGTCCAGGATGATGCAGAGAAAATCATCGGATTCTCCGATTTATCCGGCGTTTCGCCGAGAAAGATTCAATCCACGACACTTCCGCAATGGATTTTACTAAACGATAAGAAATCAAGATTTGCGGCTGTCGGAACCGGAAGGTATTCTTCGCTTCTTCACGCGGGTAATTTACCCGGCGATGTTTATTGGTTTGATGAAACAACGGGTCGTTATGTAACTTCGTCGTATTATCAAAACGATTATCCCGACTGGTTAGAAAAATTTAATCGAGAGCGTCTGGCTGAATTTATCGAGAATTCATTTGAATGGAAAAGCATTGTCCCGAAAAGTGCTCTTTCTTTAGCACGTCGCGATAATTCTTTATTTAAGGGATTTGAACTGGGAAAATTACCGCACATTTTTAAAGAGGAAATTTCTAAAGATAAACAAACCAATGTGAAATCACATTACAGATGGTTTGCCGATACGCCTTGGGCTGACGCGGCAACTTTGGCACTCGCTAAGGAAACAATTACACAAAAATCACTAGGACAGAGAGATTCAACCGATTATCTCAGTATTGTAGTTTCGCAGGTTGACGATATAAGTCACCACTACGGTTCTGGAAGTATGGAGCAATTCGATAACTTATTAAGACTCGACCGCGAACTCGGCGAATTCTTCAATTTTCTAGACAAGACCGTCGGCAAAAATAATTACCTCATCGCTCTTTCAGCCGATCACGGAATGATGGATATTCCTGAATACAGACAAAAAGCGGGAAAAGCGGCAAGACGAGTTACACACGAGGAAATAAACTCCGCCTTAGAAAAAGTTCGGTCTATTTCTCAAACGAATGCAAGTTACGATGAGAAAGCGGAAAAAATAGCCCAAGCTCTCGAAGAGTTTGACTTTGTAGCAAGTGCGATGACTCCGCAACAGTTACTTAAAGAAGGAAAAAATTCCGATCCTTTTATTAAACTTTTCAGGAATTCTTATAGTGCAAAACGAGTGCCGCGTTTTCCGCTTTTTGATTTCGATGACGGAACGTCGCCGATTGGAGAATCCGGCGTTGTTGTCAGGTTTACCGAGGGATCGGTTCTTGATCTAGGTCCCGCAATTCACGGTTCACCATACGAATACGACCGGCGTGTGCCACTAATATTTATGGGTAAAGGGATTTCTAAAAGCACATCGAAAGAATTAGTCAGAACCCTAGATGTCGCACCTACATTGGCCGAGATCGCCGGAATTAAATTCCCATGCGGTTTGGACGGAAACGCTATTCTATTAAAAAAGGCAAATAAGGATACAAAGCAGACCACATCTCAGTCTAAATGTAATTAAAAACCCGTTAATGCGGAGCGTTTCAAACTAGCTAATTCAAAACTGGAAGTCGGCTATACGGAGTCAGGGTGTATCTGGTCGTTATCCAGCCATGATTAGTGGATTTATATTTAACGAAAAAAAGGGAGAGGTTTGTTTTCATGAAAATCACAACTGAAGTTAAATCCGGCATTTATCTTGGAATTTCAATGTGTCTTTACACCGTTTGTTTGATTATTTTAAGTCTTGCAGTTTTTGCTCAACAAAAATCTCCGTCAGATCCTGCTTCCAAAGATTTGACCGTAAAACAATGGCGCGAGGATTTGCATCATTTTGCAGAGCAGATGCCAAAGGTTCATAAAAACGCTTTTCATACGATTTCAAAAGAGCAATTTGAAGCGGCGGTCAAACAGCTTGATGAACGAATACCGCGTTTGAAAAGACACGAGATAATTGTCGAACTCTCGAGGCTTGCGGCAATGATCGGTGATGGGCATACCGAGATCTGGCTCGGACAGGATCAAATCGGATTTCGACAGTATCCTTTGAGGCTTTATCTTTTCGAAGATGGTCTATATCTTCAGGCGGTCGAAGCGCGCTACGCAGAATTTGCAGGAGCAAAGATCGTAAAAATAGGAAGTCATACGGCAGTAGAAGCATTTGAAAAGGTCAGCGAAATTTTGGCACGCGATAACGAAATGTATCTGAAAGCGTACACACCCAGATATTTGATCGTGCCCGAAGTCTTAAATGCTCTCGGCATCTTTGACGATATGGATAAGGGCGAATTTACGGTGCAGGATAAAAACGGCAAATTGACTACTCTGACATTTTCCCCGGGCGAGATTGATCACGATCTCAATTCATGGTCGGTTGAAGCCCCGCAAGCCGCGTTTTCTGCTAAGTTCTTCAATGCCAGAAAATTTGACAAAAACACGCCGCTTTATCTAAAAGATACACCAAACATTTTTTGGAGCGAGTATTTAGCAGATTCAAAACTGCTTTATGTAAAGGTAAACACGATTCGAAACAAACCGGACGAGACGATCGAAAACTTTGCAGACCAAATATTTCAAACGGTTGACGAAAAAGGTGTGGAAAAACTGGTTCTCGATCTGCGTCAAAACGGCGGCGGCAATAATCAGCTAAACGAACCCTGGATGCAAAACATCGTCAAACACGACAAGATAAATCAGTACGGCA
>JBGTGX010000118.1:0-10694 GCA_041746475.1 Pyrinomonadaceae bacterium
AAAATATGGAACAAACTCTGCGTTGTAAGGTTCACGGGTTCCGCGAGTCGCAATAATCGGTTGCGAATATGGACGCGGATATCCGCCAGATCGACCCGCTTGGATGTACGAATTATTGGTCAGGATCACAAACCTTCCAATACTCTCAAAGACTGCGTCAAGATATGACGTACGCGAATACGGGTTAAAAATAAGCTGTTGTCTACGTCCGCCGAACGATTGTTTTGCTCCGGTCATATCCTGATGAAGATTCGCAAGCATTTTCTTTTCTTCACCCTGGTTTTCACGAAGATATTGATATTCGGAATAGATCTCGTCTGACCACCAAAAGCGTATATCGCGCTTCGGAGGCGGTATTTTTCCTTCCTTAATCAGTTTGGTGAAAACGCGCGCTAGCTCCAGAATGTTGCCCGAACCGCTGCCGTCGTCGTTTGCCGAACCTTGTTCTTCCTGAAGATGAGCGGTGATCACGATCTGCTGATCTTTGTATTTGGTGCCGCGAATCCAACCCTCAACCATTCCGGTTCCTGTTCTCGCGTTTTCCGTTCCAATATCGGTATCAACTTTCGCCCTGACGGTAATTTTTCCGCCAGTTGTTCTTTTGCCGATCGCAAATAGGTCATGTTCGCCGGTTGTTTCTAAAACCTTTCTTAGAGTTTCGCCCTTTCGCGGCGACAGGCTGAATGCAAATGTTCCTTTTTGATCTTTTGGCGGACCCGGAATTCTGGTCCAGGGAAGTTGGTCGGGAAAATCAAGCATATCCTTTTGCTCGGACGTTGTGTAAGCTATGACGCCGACAGCACCGCGTCTATATACTGCGTTAATTACAGCTGTTCCCGGATTAGCTTTTGCCAAAACGATCTTTCCTTTTACATCCAAATTTTTGAGGGTTTCTTTGCTTGCGTCACCGATCCAGATGAGTTCGGCGGTAACATCTGCATCGCGACTTCCATCCGCCAAATAGAGAGCGTGATCGCCGATGTCTGCCAGCTTTAATTCAAATGGCGAGGTGATCCAAAGTTCTGCAGATTTTGCGGTGTAGTTTCGCGGTTTTCCATCTGCGCCGTTATATGGCTGTGGAATAATTGAAACATTCGCCAAGCCGTTTTTCTTTGCTTGCTCCGCAACATAATCCATTGCGTTAAAATAGCCTTCCATTCCTGAATCGCGATGCCACTGCGTCAATACTCGAATGTGTTCAAACGCACGGTCGCCGGAAATTTCATTCCGGAGCATCTGGATTTCATTGTCCGTTAGAAAAGGAGTAGATTGGCTTAAGGTCGGAATTGTTAAAGAAATTAGTACAAGAATAGCCGGCAGAATTCGTCTGATCTTCATTTGTGCCCTCGTTTACAGATTGGATACGGGCATTTTAACATAGGGCGAGAGTTATTGTTTGATAGCAAGTGCATCGCCGATGCTTGTCCGGTTCCGGATTATGTGCATTTTCAGATGATCTATTGCTATAAAGGCTGGGTGCGTGTGGTTTACGAAGATCAGGGTGAGCCGTTTGTAATGAACGCCGGAGACTGCGTGCTTCAACCGCCGGAAATTCGGCACCGGGTTTTAGAGTGCTCGGTGGATCTAGGGGTCGTACAAATCTCGTTACAAGAGTTGTTGAGTCTTCATTCTTAATGAAAATCATGCGAAGCGGGGGCTGTCATAAATTCCTGAATTCCTTCAAAATATTCGCCTTTTATCATCCTCTTATCTTCAGCTCTTCCTTTGATCAGCAGATATCTGTTTTCTAAAATCACACTGCGATATTTTTCAAACATTTCCGGCAAAACGAGGAAGTTTGAATGTCCGGTTTCGTCTTCGAGTGTGATAAACAAAACGCCTTTTGCGGTCATTGGACGCTGGCGGCAAATAACCAAACCGGCAACCATTACAACATCACCTTTACGCAAATTATTCGCTTGGGCGGCAGAGAGAATTCCTCTTTTGTTTAACTCTTTTCGCAAAAATGTCATCGGATGCTTTCCAATTGTTAGACCGGTAGATTTAAGATCGGTTTCCATTAATTCTATGTCATCCATTTTTTGAATATACGAAGGGGTTTCTTGCTGTTCGTTTATGAGTTGGAAAAGCGCGCCCTTTGGTTTTATTTCGAGGTCAGACTCCCAAAGTGCCTGTCTGCGGTGTGTAGTTTTTTCAAAATTCAAAGCCCCCGAAATACTCAAAGCTCTGATTTCTTTTTTGTTGATCATTTTCACACGCGTTAAAAGATCGCCAATGTTTTTATATGCACCGTTTTTTCTTTCTTCCGCAACCGCTAAACCCGTGTCTTTTCGTAAACCTTTTATATATTTCATCCCCAAACGCACGAAGCTCGTGCCGTCAATATTTTCCAACGTGCAGCGATATTCGGAATGATTTACATCAATGTATTTAAAACGCTGTCCGTGGCGTTGGGCATCTTTTATCAGTGTTGCAGGTGAGTAAAAACCAAGCGGATAATTGTTGAGCATCGAAGCCGTGAAAGCGTCTAAATGATGAATTTTGAGATACGCCGAAGCATAAGCCAGAAGTGCAAAACTCGCGGCGTGTGATTCGGGAAAACCGTAATTTGAAAAGGCGTAAATACTTTCGACAATTGTGTTTTGCGCGTCTTCGTTAATTTCTCGTTTTGTCATTCCTTCGCGCAATTGCTTTTCAATCAATCCGAGTTTTTTATCCGGACGCTTAAAGCCCATGATGCGGCGCAGTTCTTCAGCTTGTCCACCCGTAAAATTGGCGACATCCATTGCGATCTTGAGAAGCTGTTCTTGAAAAAGTGGCACGCCGAGTGTTCTTTCCAAAATGGGTTTCAGTTCTTTTTCGAGAGTCGGATGTATGTACACGACATTTTCTTTTCCTTCCCTCCGTTTGAGATAAGAAGAGAGCATATTTCCAACGATCGGACCCGGGCGTATGATCGCGACTTGAATCACAATGTCGTAAAAATCCTTTGGTTTCGAACGCGGCAGAAATGCTATCTGAGCGCGGCTTTCCACCTGAAACATCCCGACTGTATCGCCTTTCTGTAACGCCTGATATGTTTTCGGGTCGTCCGCAGGAATCGTTGCGATCTCGAGTTTTTCTCCCTTTTGTTTTTCCAGAAATTCGAATGTGTCCCTAAGGCAAGCCATCATTCCAAGCCCCAATAAATCGACTTTTACGATACCCATCGCCGCACAATCATCCTTGTCCCATTGTATTATTGATCTTCCTTCCATCGAAGCAGGCTCGATCGGAACTGCTGCGTCCAAACGGTTTAAGCTGATAACCATGCCTCCCGAATGCTGTCCTAAATGGCGCGGATAATCCAAAATACGACCATACATTTCGATATATTTTTGCACGCGAAAACTTTTCTCGGGATCAAGACCCGCTTCTTTAAAACGTTCTAAAATAGCCTCCGAACTTCCCATTCGCGATACGAGTTTTGAAAGTTTCCCAAGAGTTTCTTCGCCAAATCCAAATACTTTCCCAACTTCTCTCGCGGCAGATTTTGAGCGATATGTAATCACATTGGCTGTCATTCCGGCACCCCGCGCGCCGTATTTTTCATAGACATATTGAATCACTTGTTCGCGGTCATCTCCGCTCGGAAGATCTATGTCGATATCGGGATATTCCTCGCGTTCTTCGGATAAAAACCGCTCAAAAAGCAATTTTGCTTCGATCGGATCAACTGCCGTAATTCCCAGTGCATAGCAGACAACGCTGTTTGCCGCTGAGCCTCTTCCTTGCGAGAGAATCCTGCTTTTTTTTGCGTATTCGGAAATATCCCAAACAAGCAAAAAATATCCTGCAAGCTTTAGTTTTTTTATTAGGTTTAATTCTTTATCAAGTTTTTCTCTAGCTTCTGCCGTGATTTTTCCATAACGGCGAATCGCACCTTCTTCGGAGCGTTTTCTAAGGAAAGAATCCATTGTTTCACCCGCGGGAACGGGAAAATCCGGAAATGTATAACCGATCTCACCCATCGAAAAACAAACACGTGAAGCGATATCATTTGTTATATTTACAGCTTCCGGAAGATCTTCAAAAAGCTCACGCATATCCTTTTCCGATTTGATGTGGCGTTCGTTATTTTGCGATAAAAGCTGCCCGGCTTCGTCAATAGTGCAATGGTTTTTTATGCACGTGAAAACATCGAAAAGTTTGCGATCTTCCTTATCTTTGTAATAAACGCCATTTGAAGCGAAATACGGCACTTTAAATTTGTGCGATAAACCGATGAGCGCTTGATTTATATATTCTTCATTACGCAAAAAATGCCTCTGAAGCTCGATATAAAGCCGATCTTCAAACACATATTTGAGCCACGCAGCCGCTTCCTGTCCTTTACGATTTTTTATACTTTGATAGAGAAATCCGTCTTCGCCGCCTGTGATGCATATGAGGTCTTTTGAATGCTGCTCGATATCTTCTTTGGTCGCAAAATGTTCGCCTTTTGGAGAACGCATTTTTATCGTTGTGATCAGACGGCAAATATTTTGATAACCCTCTATCGAAACTGGGATCAAAGGCAAAACACTTTCATCCTCAAGCGTTATTTCCGAACCAATAATAGCCTTAACACCTTGCTCCTTAGCCGCCAGATGAAACCTCACCGCACCCGCAACATTATCGCGGTCAAGCAAAGCGATACCCGCTAAACCAAGATTTGCCGCACCCGTGATCAGGTCATCAGGAAGCGTTCCCGATGAGAGAAAACTAAAAGCCGACCGTGTGTGAAGTTCAACAAAAGACATATCTAATTCCCGTGTCCGTAGCCCAAGCGTAATGGAAGCCCTCCCTAACGGTCAGGCTACGGACACATCGTTAGTCATATTCTCCGCTCACAAACCATTCTCTTCCTTTCCTTGAAAGGCGAAAAACTCCGGTGTCTTCTACCTCTACATCCCATTCGTCCGTCGTCCAAAAACCCGCCCACCAGTGTGAATTTGCGCGCCAGATGCCGCTGTGATTTTTTACCTTTCCTTCAAATTGATTTGTTTTCAGATACATCAATTTTCTATTTTCGATCCAAACAAACGCAGGGATCGGCGGGTTGTAATAGCTAAAAGCGATGTTGGGTTTTGCGGTTTTTATGCTTAAATTTTCATTTCCTTTTGGTTCTATTTCACTATTAAGCTTAAAAGGTTTTTCGAGCCGTGAATCTAATATCAGAGGCACGCCGACATTTTCTTCGCCGACCAATTTCTTGATCTTATTTACGGTTAAATGCAGATTTTCCGGCTCCGGATTTGCAGCCGTATAAAGTCCAAATTGTGCCGAGCGTGATTTTACAAAATGACAAATTAGCTCGATCTCTCTTATCGAATGCTCCGGTAGATCCTGCGAAATTCTGTGATCGATTATCTTTCGCCAAAAGTTTTTCCGCAGGGTTGGGAAGGAGATTTTTACGCCGTAAGTTTTGGTTTCACCATTTTCGAGTGCAAATTTTATCGTGATATGTTCGGTGCTGAGGCTGCGGCGAGAAGTTTCGTTTAATATTTCATTGATACCGCTTGCGATAATAAACACAAGGCGTCCAAGCTCTTTTACGGCAAATTCGAGTTCGAATTTCCATGTCACAAACTGCTCTTTTATGTTTGGCGTGAGCGTGCGTTTTCCTTCCTGATTGATCAGATCTATCACTTCGCGAAAATCCTGTCCGTAGCGAGCGATCAGATCAATTTCAGGAATTTCTTTGAGCTGGTGGATGCTTTCGAGTCCCAAATTTTCAAAAACATTTTGGATGTCTTCTTCAATCGCAAGGCTCGCAATCGGCATGTAATCTATTTCATTTCCCGTGTCAGTCGTAATTCCTTCGATGTTTTTTGCAAATAAAACCGCTGTGTCCGGATTTTTTGAGACGCCTAAATTTCCCTTGATATTCCTTTTGTTTAAAACATTTGCGATTCGTTTTGCGGTCTTAGTTTGATCCCCCATGAGGTTTTCCAAACCTGAAATATCAAACAAAATTCCGCTTTCGATGAGTTCTATTTTTGCGGAGAATTGCTGAGCGATATACGTCAAGATTTTTTCGTCTGAGTTCGAAATAATGCAAGCGAATAGTTTGGGATTGCTCATATCTTTGTCTGTTCCGTAAGGAATCGATTGATACTAGCCTCGCCATTTATGGCGGGGGTGGTGTATGGATTTAAGTTAAGCCCCGGTAGGGACGGCTGATTCAATCGTCCTTACAGGACTCTGAACCGTTTCTGTTTCTTTCCTACCCCGCCATAAATGGCGAGGCTATTTTCGGTTATCCTTACGGGATAAAATACGTAAGACTGTTAAAATGTGGATTCCAAATGTTTTTAAACTTCCTCATAGCTCCTTTCTATCCTCGATAAAATTGAGCTAAATACGTTTTTCGCCTTAAGTTTCAAACGAAATTCCTTGATCAACTTAAACTTTCCCGCACCTGACCAAACGTTTTTATTTAGCTTCAATGAATAAGCAGCTTGCGCCGATGAACCCAAAAGCGATGCGCGCGCCGTGACGATAAGAAGTGTTGGGCTGTCTTTTACAAGCATCCTAAATCGATACCAAAATGAATTTGGCACATAGCTAAGCTGCCCAGTTTTTATGTTTCCAAAGTTTATCCAAACAGCTCCAAAACCCTTTGCCTGCAGTAATAGATCAGCCGCCTTCATTGCGTTTTCTATATCTCCGCCGCATCTTATCCAAAGTAAATTTTCTAAACTCATTCCGCTCGCAGATGCCGATATTGGGTCAAACGAATCACTTGTATCGATTACCACGCAAATTTCGCCTTCCTGGGTCAATTTTGATAAAACGGCGATCGCATGGCTTGTTTTGCCCGAACTCGCTCCGCCGATCAATTCTGTCAAACTCCCGCGCACCAACCGCAACCCGGCTATTTCAACAGAGCTTTCGCGCGATATTTTTTGCTCTTCTCTTAAACGAGAGAGCGGTTTTACAAGCTGTAAATGGCTCATAATTAACAATTCCAAGGTGTACAGGGAATGGCATTATATTTCATAGATGAAACGGAAGTCAAATAAATTCCATATTGTTTTAGGCGAAAGGATTTAATGCCGCTTGCAAAACTGTCACAGTTGTTCCTCGAAGAACAAAAGGGATTAGATAAACTTTAGATATCCAAGAGTAATCATGAAAAATCGCAGGCTGCTCGTTTAAATCATAAAAAACCTGCATAAATCGGTGCGTAAGGAAAAAAAGCAATTAATGGCGGACCTACATTCGAACGAGGTGTAAGAAAATAAGTTTCCCAGGTCTGGGTACGCGACGAAAGGATCAAGAGCTGGTGAAGCGAAGCCCGGGGTTTTGCCACACAAGAAAAAGAGCCCGGAAACGGGCCGCATATCTATCGCTATCTACGATAGCTTGAAAATGTATGTCGGTTTCCCCATAGCGGGCACTATGGGCTAAATGCTGGTGTCATCTACGACGACCGAAAAAACTTCAACTTCTCTAAACTCAGCCAACTGCCAGTCAACTCAGTTAACTTAAATATTGGTGGAGGCGGCGAGAATCGAACTCGCATCCAAAGGTTGCGACCAGTAGAATCTACACGTTTAGTCAGTTCACTTAAGTTTTCACCTGATTTGAGTATGTGAATTGACAAGACCTCAAAACAGACTAGCCTGGCTAAAATTCGCGCGCAATTGCAGACGGAGAAAGCGCACTAGCTTGAACTAAGTTATGCCTTATCGACGCGCATCAAGCAGACTTGCCGTAAGACATCGCTGTAGCTAACCTAAGTTAGGCAGCGAGAGCTAATTCTTGATTAGCATTTGTTTTCCTTTTAGCATTTTTAACGGGCTACCAAAAGAACGCCCGACGTGCATCCAAAGATCTATACAAACCCCTGTCGAAGCCTGTCGCCCCCGAGGGAGTGTTATCTTACAGCATTTCGACGGCAATTGATAGGCAAACGTTGTTTTGGAAAATAGGAAATTGTGAATAGAGAATAGGGCAATCTACAAGAATCCCACTATTTTCTCTTCACGATTCATGGATTCTCACTTCTTCTTTCCAAAAGTCGCTCTTAAACCGGTCGTAAAAATAAAATCGTTCTTTTCAGCACCCATTACCGGATCACTAGTGAAGCGGTTTCCGCAAAACCCGCGAGCACTTCATCCGCATGCTCGCCTACCTTTACCTTATCCATAATTTTCACGATCTTGCCGTCTTCATCGATCAAAAACGTCGTGCGTTTGATTCCCATATATTTCTTGCCGTACATGTTTTTTTCGACCCAAACGCCGTATTTTTCGCTAACCTGTTGATCCGTATCGGCGATCAATGTAAACGGCAGATCATGTTTTGCAATAAACTTTTGATGCGATTTTTCGTCATCCGTAGAAACACCCAGCACAACAATTTTCTTCTTCTTAAGATCTGCAAAACCGTCGCGTAAGGAGCAAGCCTGCTTTGTGCATCCGGGCGTCATATCGCGCGGATAAAAATATAACGCGACCTTTTTTCCTTTGTAGTCCGCTAGTTTTACCTTGTTGCCATCCTGATCTTTCGCCGAAAATGCCGGCGCTTTTTTGCCTTCAGTTAACATAATTCTTTCACCTCGTATAAAATGGAATGAAGATTGTAACAAGCCGCAGGTAAAAATGAAATTGCTCGCCGAAACAAAGGCGCTAAAAAAACTACTCAAGTTAAAGACTGATTTTCAGCGTTTTGTACGGGATAATTACGAGCAAAATGCCAATGATTGCGAAACCTGTGAGGTTAAAGGCGCCTGCTGTCTCGACGCGCATTTTGTAAACGTTCATATTACTAGGCTCGAAGCGGTTCAGATTTATAAGGCGATCAAGGCACGCGAAAACGCGGATGAAGTTTTCGAAAGAGTAGAAAAAACGATCAAAAAATATGACCTAAAAGGTTCGGAAAATTGGGTTGCAAAAACCTACGCATGCCCGCTTTTTGAAAAAAAGATCGGCTGCATCGTTCATCAGAAGGGCAAACCGATTCCCTGTATTACGCACGCTTGCTATGAAAATAAAAGCGATATTCCGCCTGGCAAACTGCAAATCGAAAAAGAAAAAGCGGTCGAGCGGCTTAACAAGCAGACTTATGGAAACGCCTGGAACTGGCTTCCGCTTCCTGTTTTGATCAGCAAATTGAACACGGAATCAAACAGGTATGGACAGGATAAACACGATAAATCTTTAGCTTAACGGTATTTTCCATCCCATTCATCTCTTTCATCCCTGTTAAAATTCCAGCTAAACTTTCCTAAGTTTCGCGCCTACAAACGTCATCGGAATCAGGAGCGCAAGAAAAACCAAATGATACCAAACCGGAAGCATATTCCATGCACCCGCCTGCACCAATATCCCAACGATCAAAAGCACGGTTCCGAGAATCAGAGGAGTTTTAGAGTTTTCCGCCGAAACCATAACAGCGGAAAAACCCGCGAGGATCGAAGCGATTATGCTTCTAACCAAATAGCCCAAAAGAATCCCGGCTGATCCAACATAGGTTGCGCCATCAGGCGCTGCCATTCCGGGCGCAATCGCTTTTACGAGCGCCTCGCCGCCGACAAAAACCACCGACCAGACAATAAACCCGACTACAATACCTAAAATTATCTTCCCCATGTTTCCTCCCTAAAAAAGTGTTTTCCAAAGAATACCTTTATACTCGACTACAGCGAATCTGTATTGGAAAAAACTTACCTCTGTTTTCTTTATCCTTTTTGGCTCCAGATAATAACAGGTTTGCAACTCAGATGATATGGTGGCAAGGAAGAAGCGATGCGCGCGCGATTGTGGATAGTTCCTGCTGGAGTGGATCCATCCGAGATAAATTAGGCGAGCCAATATCCCTGGGGTTCCGCTTCGCTCACCCCAGGCTACAATCTTTGTCGCTTTCAGCGACATAAGCCCTCTTGGATACTCTTGCAAGTAGAATTGAAATAGGGAACACGGCAGCGAACGAGTGCTCGAAACTTCTGCTAAGGCCGGTTAAGCATTGAGATGCCCACGAGCACACTTACTAGCGTGCGTGTTTCTGCAATTCCTTCGAAAGCACACTTACTGGCGTGCGTGTTTCTGCCATGGATTTACGCACCAGCTTTCTTCTTATAGATCGAATCCCAGACGGTGTTCCAGGTTTTGCCTTCATCAGTCGATTGTTTCCAACGCTGTTGGACCGTTTTGTCGGGAAGATCAAAAAACTCAAAGATGTGCATTGTCTTCGCGCCGTTTGGTCCGATGGTTTCGGCAGTAAAATACATGTGCTTATCTTTTTCACGAAAATCACCTTCAAACAGGAAAACGCCGCCTTGTCCGCCGACATAGAATTGCTTCCACTTTTTGACCGATGGATCATAAACGTTTAGGCTTTTTCCGGTTCCGCCCCGGCTACCTTTCCAGTTTTCGACCAGGGTGCAGCCTTGTGTATCCATCTCGATCAGATTTTCGCCAACCTTATTTCCGCCGACAAAAACGTCCCAATCACCAAGCCAAAAATCAAACTGGCGTGCTTCCGCCGAATACATACAGGGATTTCTTTGCTGCTCTACGATCTTTTTCATTTTTGCGAAACGCGAGTCGCTGCGGATGTTGTCGAAGTCGGTATCTTTTTCAATGTTTGATTGAAAGGCCGCGCCGTTATTCAGCGCTTTTTCAAGCCAATCAAATGCTTCGTCCTTTTTATTAAGACGCGAATAACCGGCGGCGACGTTATACATCCCGGCGGGTGTGTTTGCC
>JBGTGX010000119.1:0-61061 GCA_041746475.1 Pyrinomonadaceae bacterium
GGACAGGTCGTTCGCGACGCCGGATTTTTAGGATTGCTTCCGCTTCTTATGGTTATAAGCCTGAATCTCGGCATTTTCAACCTGCTTCCGATTCCGATGCTCGATGGCGGTCAAATTGCGGTGCTCGGGATCGAAGCTGTACTTGCGATGTTTGGATTGACACTTTCAATGGCAATAAAGGAAAAGATACAGTTTACCGGGCTGGCATTGATACTACTGCTGATGATTGTGGTGATGTACCTGGATATATCGCGGCTCATTGGCTAGATGAGACGAACGGCGAGCTTCGGCTCGTCATTTTTTTGGGAACTTTATGCGTAGAAAATCAAAAGCGGTAATGGTTGGCGGTGTGCAAATTGGCGGCGATGCGCCGGTTGTTGTTCAGTCGATGACGAAGACCGATACTGAAAACGTTGATGAAACCGTAGCTCAGGTCGACAAGATGGTCGAAGCGGGCTGTGAGATCGTTCGAATTGCCGTGCCAAATCCTGAAGCCGCGAAAGCCTTGAAGAAAATCCGCAAACGCGTAAAAATCCCGATTGTTGCAGATATTCATTTTCACTACAAACTTGCGCTTCAGGCTCTCGAGGCGGGAATTGACAAGCTTCGAATCAATCCGGGAAATATCGGCTCAATTGACCGTGTGAGAGAAGTCGTCCGGGCAACGGAAGCTCAGGGCGTACCGATCAGAATCGGCGTAAACGGCGGTTCGCTCGAAAAGGATCTACTGAAGAAATATGGAACCGCAACACCCGAGGCAATGGTGGAATCAGGAATGCGGCACGTCAATATCCTCGAAGACCTAGGTTTTGGTGACATCGTTATCTCACTAAAAGCGTCGGATGCCCGAAGAACTATTGAAGCTTATCGCTTGATGGCTGAAAAGGTAGATTATCCGCTTCATTTAGGGGTGACCGAAGCCGGAACTCCTTTTGGAGGAACTATTAAATCGTCGATCGGATTGGGCGTTTTATTGTACGACGGGATTGGAGATACGATACGGGTTTCACTCGCCGCGGAACCGGACGAAGAAATCCGGGTTGGATGGGAAATTTTAAAGAGTCTTGAATTGCGGGAGCGAGGCGTTACAGTTGTGGCTTGCCCAACATGCGGAAGACTCGCCGTCGACGACTTTGTCGGCATTGTAACGGAAATCGAACGCCGCCTGCAGCACGTTGAAGAACCGCTTCATTTATCGATCATGGGCTGCGCCGTAAATGGTCCGGGAGAAGCACATGATTCCCAACTCGGAGTTACTTTCGGGCGACAAGTCGGGATGATATTCAAAGACGGTGTACCAATGCGAAAAGTTTCCGGCGAAGATATCGTCGAGGAATTTGTAAAGGAAGTAGAAATACTCAGAAAGGAAGGAAAAGACGCGAAGCCGATCGGTGCAGAGAAACAGGTTGTGCAAATCACTTAGTTTCAAAATTCAGAATCGCGCTCCAAGCAAAAACCCCAAAATATCAAGGAAACAGCGCTGAAAAAGGATAAGCCGGAATATTTCTAACCACGCCGAAAAGAACTGATACAAACAAGAACCCGAAAAGTGTCACAGGAGTTACGAACCTAAAAGGCAATCCTCGTCCTCGAACAACTACTAAAAATAAAGAGAGCAAAACGTATAATCCGCCGATCGCATAGAACGGGATCAGCGCATTGAAATCAAGAGCCGCAATAAGATCGCCGTGGAGAAGGGCGTGAAAACCTCTGGTCATTCCGCATCCCGGGCAGGCAAAACCCGTGATTGTCAGCATCGGACACGCTGGTAAAATCTGCGTGGTTGATGGATTGACGAACCACAAAATTATACTTCCAACAAAAAGTGCCGCGAGCGAACTTGCTGCCAAAATTCTTTCAGTTGTTGAAACGATTATTCGATCCAATGTTGGAAATTCAAAAGCCATTCTGATTCGATTATACGGATTTGCCCACCGATTATTCCACCTATGCCGCCATTTTCATAAAGAGTGCGTCTGTTGCGATTTTTCGGTTTAAATTCGAACGCAAATTCTCGCGGAGTATTTCGATTTCTTCAAGCCATTTTGCGAGACGGGGAATCGGTACGGAAAAACCGGAAATTTTAGCCGATATATCTTCGTTTGTAATTCCCGCATTTTTATCATTCGCGAGCTTCCAGATGTCATGAGCCACGGTTTGGAGAATCGTCAAATATTCTTCAAAGTCATCTTTATTTTTCGAATTGTTGATTTCTTCTGCTGCTCTAAGAAGGGAAGTGTAATGTTTGCCCGCGGCTAGAGTGTTTAAAACTTCGATCATTTGCGATCGTTTTTCACGGAACGAGTCGAGGTCTGTATTCAGAGCCTTTCCGAAACTTCCCCGGGAAATATTTGCGATCAACTTTGCGTCTTGCGAAGAGTGATTTTGCTCGTTAAATAAATAACGCTCGATTTCAGTTTTTACAATCGGTGCAAAACGAATGGTTTGGCATCGCGAATGAATAGTTGAAAGAAGAGATGAGGGGTGCGACGTAATCAGGAAGATATAAGTATTTTCCGGCGGTTCTTCGAGCGTTTTAAGGAGCGCATTTGACGCTTGAGCGGACATCTTTTCAGCCTCGTCGATGATAAAAAATCGCGCCGTTCCCTCATACGGTCTGAGATTTGCTTCTTTCTCAAGATCCCGGATCGCATCTACATAAATTGTTTGTTTGTTTGGGATTACGAGCCCTACGTCGGCGTGCTCACTTAAAAACACCTGTAAATAATCTTCCTTTTTCCCGGAAGTTGCGAGGTTAAATCTGGTAGCTCTAAAACAAGCACTGCATTTACCGCACGAGGAAGAATTTCGCGGATCCTTACAAATGAAAGCTTTGGCTATTTCTAAAGCAAATTGCTTTTTGCCAATTCCGTCTTTGCCCACAAAGATCGACGACTGAGGAAATCTATTGGAAATTAACAGCCTTTTTAAGACCGTTTTTATTTGTTCATTTCCAATCAAAGAATCAAACATAAACCTTACTTTGCTGCCTGTACTTCTTTCTTGTTAAGAAAATCAACGACAATTTCGACAACCTCCGCCTGAATTTTTTCGATCGAAGAATCGCCGTTTACTACTATAAAACGATTTCTTTCCCGCTCGGCAATTCCTAAATACGCTTCACGAACCCGTTTGTAAAAATCTGCCGTTTCAAGATCCATCCGATTATTCTTTGTGTTTTCGCCTCGTATTCCCGCCCGTGAGAGCGATTTTTCAACCGGTAGGTCGAAGAAAATAGTCAAATCGGGTTTTAATCCACCGGTAGCTAACTCTATTACTGTATTCACCGTGCTTTCCGGAAAACCGCGCCCGGCTCCCTGATAAGCATATGTGGCATCCGCGTATCGATCCGAAAGGACAATTTTTCCTTCGGCAAGGGCAGGTTTGATCAAAAAATTAACGTGCTGGGCCCGATCCGCCGCAAATAATAGGAGTTCGGCAAGCGGGTCGACCTCCTCTTCCGTTTCGAGAAAAGCCTCGCGCAATCTGCGACCAAGCGGAGTTCCGCCAGGTTCGCGAGTGTTCAAGACTTCGAAACCGCGTAACAGCAGTTCACCAGAAAGCATCCTTATCTGAGTGGACTTGCCGCTTCCGTCAATTCCTTCAAAGGTTATTAGTTTTCCGTCCAAGGTATTTTACTGTCAGCTGAGACTGTTGCTTCTTCTCGATTGAAACCGTCGAAATTGAGTGTTTGAAAAGGAGCACTTCGTCATCCCCTACAAAGATCAAAACGGAGAATTTATCAAAACTTTTGATCGTACCGGTGAGCGTGGAACCCTGCATTAAATGAAAAACAACCTCGGATTTTTCCCTTCGAGCCGTGTTAAGAAATGCATCTTGAATGTTTTGGGCGGTTTGTTTTTCCATCACGTTTCCCCTTTTGTTTCTTAGTTTTAGACCGTTTTCAAATTATAACAGGTTTTATTTTCGTGACAAGAAAGATGTTCCCTTCGGAGGCTGATCGAGCATTTCCCAGAGGCGTTCTTGAGTATTCTTTTCGTCGCCAAAACCGTCAAGCCAAATAACTTCTTCTTTATGACGAAACCAGGACATTTGCCGCTTAGAATAATTACGCACGTCCTGTTTGGTTTGTTCGATCGCGCTTTCGAGCGAGCGTTCACCTCTCAGAAATTCGCAAACTCTTCGATATCCATGTGCCCCGAGCGCGTTCGTATCATCCTTCAAACCCATCTCCCGCAAACGTCGGACTTCTTCGACGAGGCCTTTTTCGAAATGTTTTTCGCTTCGCTCGTTTATTTTTGCGTATAAGGTTTCTCTTTGAGGGTTAAGTGCGAAAACCTTGATTCGGCTGGCAAATTCCGGCGGGTTTTTTCGTTTAGGCTGGAGCTTCGAGATCGGCTCACCCGTTTGAAAATAGACCTCTATTGCGCGCATTGTTCGGACATAGTCATTTGGAAAGAGTTTTTCCGCGGATTCGGGATCGATGCGTTTCAGAATTTTGTGTAGATGCTCCGCCCCTTTTTTCTTTATGATTCTTTGGAGTCTTGCCCGAAAATTTTCATCCGCTTTTGGACCGTCAAAAAATGGTTGGCGTAAAGTTCGAAGGTAAAAGCCGGTTCCGCCAACAAGAATAGGTATGTTGCTACGCGCTTCGATTGCCTGGATCTTCCTGGTCGCATCCTTGGCCCAATCCGACGCCGTGTAGTTGATTTCTGGTGGCACATAATCGATCAAATGGTGCCTAACACCCTTCCTTTCCGCGGGCGATGGTTTTGCTGTCGCGATTTGGATTTCTTTGTAAATCTGAACTGAGTCGCAATTTATGATTTCGCCATTTCCGAGTTTGAGCGCAAGTGCGACGCCGATCTCGGTTTTCCCGGAAGCGGTTGGACCGACGATCGCATAAATTGTTTTTGACGTTTTCACCCAGGGAAGATTATCTAAGTTTTTTTGTGAAGTATAGAGCCAAAGCGTCGTCAACCGTTACTATGTCGCCAAATTGCGGGTGGCAACCCTCTTTATAAATTCCAAGACCATCCGGAATGTAACCGCGTTTTACATAGAGTCTTTGGGCATTTCCATAATCCGGAAATAGACCGACACCGATCCCGGCGTATTCGGAAACTTTTTTGATCGCGTTTTCCGCTGCATCCAATAGCTTTGAGCCTACTCCGTGTTTTTGATACTTATCAAGCACATTGAAATCGACAATTTCCGGTATTGCCGTTTCGCGAAAAGGCGGATAGTTGGAATTCCATACGATCGTTAAATACCCCAAAAATTCGTCGTTCGATGTTGCTATCAATACGTCCCGTTTCTTCTTTTTCTGTTCATCAAGGTAGTTTTGAAAATGAGACAGTTTTTGATTCCAACCTTGTATTTCGAACGCCGAAACTATATTTGTGCAATCGTTTTCACGTAGCTTTCTTATCTTTATTTCTTGGTTCATTCTAGGAAAATACAAGTCGCAGTAAACCAATGAGCAAAATAATGCCCAACAGCATAATTGATCCCAGCAATTGGTTTCGAGAAAATCTTATCATTGCACGGTTTTTTCCATGCTTTTTCCGACAAATTCCGCGATGCCCGTCAACAGCATTTGAACGGCGACCGTTATCAGTAGCATTCCCATCAATCGTTCAATGGCGATCAAACCTTTTTCGCCCAGAAATTTTGCAAAATAGCTGGCGAAATAAATGATCAATGCCGAAACAAACCAGGCTATAAGCACCGCTATGAGCCAATCGAGCCAACGACCTGGGTTACCGCTTATCAAAAGCAACGATGTCGCCATCGCTGAAGGTCCGGCAACGTATGGAATCGCCAATGGAACGATAAAAGGTTCGCCCTCGACATCTTCTTCGAGCGAGGCGTGTTTTGAAGGGAAGATCATCTTTAAGGCGATGATCATCAATATTATGCCGCCGGCAGTAGTCAAAGCAGTTTGAGAAAGGTGCAGAGCCTGCAACAAATATTGACCGAGAAAAAGAAACGCAACCAAAATCACAAGGGCGATCAGAAGCTCCCGCAGCACAACTCTCCGTTTTCGCTCATCGTCCACCTTCTTGAGCGTTGTCATAAAAAGCGGAATATTTCCGAGCGGATCCATTACAAGGAAGAGCAATAATGCTGCGGAAAGAATTGTCATAAATCAATATGCTTTTGTGAGATCGACGCCCGTATAATAGTGTTTGATGATGCGGTCGTATTTTAAGCCCATCTGCGCAAAACCGTATGCGCCGTATTGACACATTCCCACACCGTGTCCCCAGCCGCGCCCGGTGAAGTTATAACTAACTACGCGGCCGTCTGAGCCGTAACGCTTGTCGATAACGAAAAGCTGCTCATTTAGCCGCAGCGCCGAGCGAATTTTACCGCCTTTGAGCGACTGAACGCCGTTGGTCGTAATGATTTCGAGCTCGGTCGCCCTTCGCGAAAAGCCCTTGGTTTTGACCTTTACGTCAATCAAAGCGCCCATGCCCTTCACATATCGAGCCAAACGTGCTCGTACGGTCGAGGCGGTTAAATTACTTCGCCAAAGTGTAAACGAAGACATGCGTTCGGCTACCGTAGTTTTGTCAGTGGGCTCGATTTCGAGATAAATAACTTCACCGATACCGTTTGTTTTGTATCGTACATTTTCGCCACCGACCAAAGCCGCTTCTTTAACCTGAAAGTATTCATCACCAAACTTTCTAAACAAAAATACATTTGGATTGACCGTAATTTGGCGTTCGCTGCGGCCTGCGCTTATTATCAATTTCCCATCTTCGGTCGGTTTTGCCGTACCCTCTTCAAACGAAAGCTCAATTTTCTTCTTGCGGTAGATATTCTCAATAAGCCGAATGATTTTTGCACGCGGATAAGATTTATTGGGCTTTATCGTCAGATCGGAATAAATTGAAAACCACCCGTCGCGCATTAATTCCGCAAGCATCGGCCGGTCTTGTTTTGGCACTTCTTTAGCATCTAAAAATGAAAGCTGGTAATTTAAATCCGAATCGGACATCAGTGTGTCAGCTGCTTCCGCGGCATCCGGAGTATATATTATTTGGTAGAGAATACGGGCCAGATTCAATGGTTTGGACGAGTTTTGATCGACGATCGGAAAAGGCTTACCAAATTTCACAGCAACATTGTTGAGCCAACTCTTGAGTTCTAATTCATTTGGAGCGTCCTCAAAATACTCATCGTCAAAACGGTTGGTGATCATTAGGAAATTATTCACCGCCAATTTTGATGCCAATCGCACGTACGGGTAATTAGCTTCGTTTCGTATTAGCGCCGGTTCGCGGGATGACTTCACCAGAAATGGGACAAAATGATCATGTCCTTCAAGCGAACAGTTTACGCCTTTCAAATACGGCTCATTAAACTCAAATATGTTTCCAGAGTCTTCCGTTCGCCCGCCGCAGGTAGATGTGTAAAGCGCGTTTATCGGCGTTCCGCGATACGTCGCAACCACGCCGCGCGTTTCTCTGACTGCTTGCGAACCCATTCCCGTTTCAATACTGACGCCTTTGTAAACCTGTGACCATACGGTCGGAAGCATATCAAAGCCTTCCTCGCCGTAGCCGTTCTTATTCGCAACGGCGTAAGTTCTGGCAGCAACCGCTTGAGCCTTTTGGGCTTCAATCTGCGGCAGCGACAATTCCGATGGAACCACACCAAGAAGATAATCTTCCATCGGAACAACGTTCACTACTGTGATTCCGCCGCTTGCGTTTACAAAAATCTCCATTTTCCCGCGGTAGCTTTTTCCGTTTAATTTTACGATTCCGCGACTGCTTTCCGATCCAATTCTTATTGGTTTTAACGACGATAAATTTGATTGCGCGCCTCGACCGGATGTGACTACCTCGCGTAGCGAAGGATTGAAATATGCGCCTCGATTCTTACGTCCGATCGGCTGACTCGACCCTATCGTTTTGACCAAACCGGGCAATGTTACGCCTCCTGTTGGCAATGAAGACATCAAGCTCCTGACTTTTGATTTTGGGTTGGAAGAAATTTGCCGCGATAGTGCGATCGCTTCGTCGGAGGGCGACGTATATTTATCGACCGTCACTTCGGCACCTTCAACACCGATTTCCGCAAGGCGTTGAACTTGCGCTTCCGCTTCGGGGCGAACATCAAATTCTTCATTCAGGCGGACAAGGAATTTGGCGCCATCGGAATCTACCGACAATGTCGTATAAATATTGAATTTGGATTGAATGTTGGCGGCAATAAATTCTGCAGTCTCGCGTGTTTCGATACCGCCTTTTTGAACACGATAAATTTCATAAACCGGAGGATTATAACCGCGAGCAGAAACTCTCAGACTGTTTGTGTCCAAAACCCGATTAAATTGCCCTTCCTCCGAGGCAGTAAGCGATGATTCGCTTGTTGAAATAAGCGCCGATGATGAATTCCTGATCAAACCAATTCTTACAAGCGGTTCCGATTCGAGTTTGAAGGTCGGAAAAGGCAGGGGTTCTACAATGGATAAGACGTTTGGCTTAAAAACGAAAAAGAGCAGGAAAAGAAAAAAATATGTGTGAAATTTCATAATGATACAACAATGAAAACGCTATATTTACTGAACAATATTAACGTAATATGATCCGCTATTCACCTTGCGGGTTGCCGCTACTTCTCCAACGCGTTAAAAATAAATGGAAAAGTGACAAAGGTTTGCCCGCGGTGCTGCGGATTAAATCCAAAAAGAACAATTTTGCCTTTTACATATTCGGCTTCAGCAAGTGCAGTTTTCCCTTTAATAAGATCGCCCCCGTAAACCCATCCCGACTGCAATAGATCTTTATCTGCATATTTCGCGACCGATTTTACCTTATTGTTATCGCTGATCTCGTAAGCCGCGCTTGAAATGAAATACGCCGGGGTTTGCTGTCCAAAGCCTTTAGCCACGGTGAATCTTCTATCAACATCGAGGTTTAAGATCGAACCCGGGCAGTAAAACTCCTTTCTGGTTTTACCGTCGAGTGTGTTTTTTACAGGAAGTTCGAATTGCTTGATTACCATTTTGCAGGATTCATCAAAGCAGATAAGCTTGCCGCCATTTTCTACAAACGCCTTTAGGTTTTTAACTCCCTCTTCCGTGATTCCGCCCGTATATTCTTTTGGATAGTCTTTTTCATTTCGCCCTTTTAACAGCATATTCTCGCTGATCGAGGGAAGGATTATCGCGTCATATTCCAGCGAACCGTCTCGAAAATCTTTATCCATTAATGATGTAAATTTGATTTGATGATTGTCTAAAACAAGCCGCGTCCAGCCTTCATCCATCGAATTTGCCCAGCCTTTGTAGAGTCCAATTTTCGGATTGGTTTTCAACGGATTTGGTAATTTTGCAAATACTTCGGCATTCGGTTTCAGGTTTAATGCAATTCTTGCTTGGTTAATGCCTTCGACCATTCTGAGTGTTTTCTTGTGCCTTTCGAAGTCCTTTATATCAAAAGCGGCAGCGTATTCGACGCCCATCTGCAACGGAAGAGTCCAACCTGCTACATCATACGGAACTTCGGCTTCGCCATTAGCATTAATTCTTTCGGGATAGACTTGTTTTTCAAACAAACTCAACACATTAGGTTTTTGCGGTTGATTAACCAAAACAATAAAACTTCCCGCCGGGATCTCACCGAAATTATTTAAATCATCCTGGTCGAGTGCTACTTCGAGTTCGCGTGTCATCTCGTAGACTTCCATCCCCTGCCACATCAAAATTTCAAAAAATCTAGAAACGCTCTCTCCATTGGGCTGACCCGCATAAACAATAAATGCTTTTGGATCAACAGGATCAGGCACCAAATTCGCGCTTGAGAGGTTTCGCGCGTTTTTCAAATATCTTTCACGAAATTTCGATGCCATTTCGAGAACGGACATTGCCGCGATCATTTCTTCCTTCGCAATATCGAAAGGTGCCCATCTTCCACCTTCCCACGGATCCGGTATATTTGTTGCGTTTTCGAGCATCGAAACGATTCCGCGGGTCGGATTTCGCCGGGCCAGATCTTCTTTTTTTACTGTAATTGGAGTCATCAAATCAGCACTCGCCGCCTCGGATAAGATACCAATGGAGTTATGGTAATACGGAGCCGAACGAAAGCCGCCGTGCCACCAAGTATCATAGGTGGCGTTTGTCGTTACTCCGGCTTGTCCCGCGCTTTGCAGATCAGCCGCCATTTTGTAACCGATGAGCCCGAGCTCGCGAAGAATTAAAGGTGAAATTCGCGGATTCGGCGGGTCAAAAAACGGCGGAAGCGTCATTCTCGCGCCGTTTTGACCCTGCTGATGTACGTCATAGACGATCTGTGGAAACCATTCCTGCCAAAATAGTTTTGTGATATTCCGCGTTTCGGCCAGGTTCAGCATAAACCAATCTCGATTGTTATCGTGTCCGGCGTAATGGTGATAAAGCTCGGGCGGCGCACTCCCTTCATATTTCGTGCCGAGTGTTTTTCGATACCAGTCGGCGACAATGTCAATTCCGTCGGGGTTTGCAGACGGGATTAAGAGGAGAATTGTGTTGTTTAAGATCTCTTTCGTGGGTGCGTCCGCGGCGGTTGCTAATTTATATGCAAGAAGCATCGACATTTGGGATGCAACGATTTCAGTCGAATGAATTGAGCAAGAGATCGCGACGATCGATTTGGGCGTGCCCAGGACTTTACCTCCAGCTTTAATTTTATCTATTGCAATCGGTAGACGCGGGTCGTAGTTTGTACGATTGAGGTCTTTATAAAATTCGAGGTTTGCGATATTTTCTTCGGAAGAAATAAAAGCGACGATCTGCGGTTTTCCCAGCGTCGTTTTACCGATATCCTGAACCTTTAGGCGTGGACTCGCTGCATCAAGTTTTGCGAAATAGTTTGTAATTTGTTTCCAATCGGCAATCGTTTTATCATCGGTTGGATTAAAGCCCAGCACCGATTCTGGTGACGGAATGTTTTCCGTTTGCGCAAAAAGCGTTAAACTTGAATTGATTAAGACCAACAATAGAGCGATTCGACAGGTTAGTTTTGTCATAAGAAGATTCGAAAGATGCAGGCTCAAAAACGAAAACCGATCAACTCAGATTCGCCGGAACCGCAAAAGTTTTCACTGGCTGTAAAGAATAACAAAAAACTGGTGTTTCCCGTAAAAGAGTCTAACAAATCCAGGCTTCGCGGAAAACTACGCTACTGGTGGAGTTGGCTTGTTGTGAGCATTATCATAATTTTTGTCGCTGCGCCGATCATGATCTTTTACCGATTTCGCAAAAAGCGAGACGGTTTTTTTGCGTGGTGCGATTGGGGCTCGAGAATTTGGCTCAAGGCTTGCGGCGTGGAGGTGGAAGTTGAAGGGAAAGAAAACCTTGAAGAAGGAAGAGAATACGTTTTTATTTCCAACCACCGTTCTTATCTCGACACGGCGACGCTTTATGCATTTGCCGGACGACGAGTTGGACTTGTCGCAAAAAAAGAATTGCTAAAAGTGCCCATATTTGGATACGGAATGGCAATTGCGAATGTCATCGCAATTGACCGCACAAACATGGAAAGCGCAAAGCAATCAATAGATAAAGCGCGGCAAATAATGCGGGATGGATATTCTTTTGGTGTTTTTGCGGAAGGTACGAGGGCGGTGCCGGGTGAACTCTTGCCATTTAAGAAAGGGGCGATTCATCTTGCGCTCCAAACCGAAGCGCCGATTATTCCTGTCGTTTTCACTAATACCGATCAATTGATGGGAAAACGAACCGGAGTCGCCTACCCGGGCACAATAAAAATGTTGCTTCTTCCTTCGATTGAAACCGAAGGCAAAACGGCAGCCGATCTAATGGAAATTCTTAACGAAACCCGAACCGCGATTGCGGAAGTGCTTGAACGGGAAAGCAAAAAGCCGACCTCGGGAAAGGATCCGGACTCCCAAAGTCAGCTTAGTTCTTGATCAATAACTAATTATCACAAGGGTTCATCTTCCGGTTTTACAGTTTCGGGCTTTTTATCCGCAGGAGGTTCCGGAACCGGAGTTTCATCATCTAGAATTATTACCTCGCTTCGCCCTTGTTTGTAGTCTCCGTACTTTACGCGCACTCGAAGTTTTACAACTTGCCCGCTGTCAAACTCTAGTTCGTCATTTGCTACGCTGTATGCCGGAAACCAGTATTTTCCGTCAACATTCGTGCGCCACGTTTCGACGACGGGAAACTTATTTCTTTTGGTTTCCGGGATTCCTTTGCCTCTTGATTTGACGATCATAAAATCGCGGTCATCTACCCAAATTCTCCCGACAAACAAGCGTTTCTTTGTTTTATCAGGATTCGGAATAACCTTCGGCCGAACATCGAAAACGTGAAGATCAAGTTCATCGATCTTTTCCTTTCCAAGATAATCAAATGTGTAAAGTGCGACATCCTGCGGATTGATCGCAAATGGATTTACACCGCCGAGATCTTCAAGATCTTCAGGAGTTACTTGAATTTCCTTGAGCGTCGAAACGGGATGATAGGTTATTTTTTCAAATCGCTGACCATCCGTAGTAAATGTCAAGAACGAGTCGCGTCGATAGGTACCTGTAATTAACCCTCCGAGACCAACGGTTTGAATCGTCGCGCTTCGATTAAATACATAATTCGTCAAGGCGAAACGAAACTCATCTTCGTTTTTCGTAAACTTTTTGATGATTTGTTCGACCTCTACCGCGTTTAGGTTTACCCTCTGAATTACACTAGTTTGCGCAAATCCGCCTATCGTCAACAGGCATACGATCGCAGATCCCACAGTTGCTTGTTTTAACTTTTTCATCTTTATTCCTTGAGGCCGAGCCTAATGCATAGATGCAGATAGATCAATACAAGTTTATCAAATAATAAAAAAACGAAAAGGTGCCGCGAAAATAATCACAGCACCAATCTCATTGTTTACAAGTTTTTAGGTCTATTCTGCGAATTCGATATCGACCTTGTGGGGAATTATTCCTTTTTCGAAGCCTTTCTGGAGAAGCAAGTTTACTGCCTCGCGTCCTCGGTCGCCGTAATCCAGTGTTAGTTTGTTTACCCACATCGCAACAAAGCGATCAGCTAATTCCGGCGGCATATCGCGTGCAAACTGCATTGCATATGAGAGTGCGTCTTCTCTATTGTCCAACGAATACTGGATGCTTTTATGAAGATGTGTCGAAACTTCCCGCATTAGATCTTTGCCAAGATCACGTTTTATAACGTTTCCACCCATCGGCAAGGGAAGTCCGGTTTCCTCAAACCACCATTCCCCAAGATCCATAATTTTGTCGAGGCCGACTTGTTTGTAAAATAGCTGACCCTCGTGAATCAGCAATCCCGCATCGACCTTTCCAGCCAGAACTGCTTCAATGATCTCATCAAACGGCACGACCTCGAATGCAAAATCCGAGTTGTAAATTCTAAGGGCAAGAAATGCGCTTGTGAGCTCGCCGGGAATTGCAATTTTCATTCCGGATATCTCTTCTTTTTGGCGCGGTTCTTTTGAAACCAAAATTGGACCGTAGTTATCGCCAATGCTTGCTCCGTGGGGAAGGAGAGCATATTTATCTGCGACATAGGCGTAAGCATGAAAACTGATAGCAGTAACGTCAAAAACACCATTTTTCGCGTCTTCGTTTAGCGATTGTATGTCTTTAAGAGTGTGTTCAAACTTCAAACCGTCAGTTTCCAGCTTGTTCGTCGCCAACCCGTAAAACATAAAGGCGTCGTCTGAATCCGGCGAATGCGCGACGGTTATTGTTCTCGATTCCGATATCGCTTCCATAAAATTAGATTATTCCGTAATAGACATTCGTATTATATAAAATACGTATTCTACCCTTTTCCTGATGTTCCGTGAAGAGACGATTTAACGATTTCTCCATTTCGGGAAATTGCACATCATCCTCTGAAGGCATATACGAAGCCGAGGCTAATCTTCCCATCAAGCCCTTAAAATCGAGGGTTTGGGAATTTTCAAAGGTTGCGCTTCGAAAATCGGCATCAAAAATCAATTCGATTCTTTCCAAATTTACCTGATCATGCCGTACGCTTTGATAATCATTGCCCCAGTCGAGCAAAAAGCGTTCGTATTTACGCAAGAACTCGTTTGCGTCAAGCTGGCGTTCGTTCCAAATTAAAGCTGTGAAACCGTGTTTCCGTAGTATTCGACGAAACTCGACGGGCGCTTTTGCGTTGTCAAACCAGTGAAATGCCTGAGCGGCTACAATGAAATCCACGCAATCCGGTTCGAGAGTAGTTTCTTCGGCGGTTCCATCGATCGCGAAGAAATCTTTAAAGTCCCGAAGGTATCCGGCAGATGCCTGACGCATCGCAGCGTTTGGCTCGATACCGTAAACCCTATTTCCGTTCTCCAGAAATAATTTTGCTGAGATTCCGGTGCCTGAGCCTATGTCCGCAATAATAGAACTTGCATCAAGCCCCATTTCTCGATAGAAAAGATCAAGGATCTCCTTCGGATAATGCGGGCGATATTTGACATAATTCTCAACCCGTTCGTCGAATCTCGATACGCTGTTCACGGCTCGTTCACCTCGTCGCCGGTCCATTGGGTTTTTGAAGAATGCGGAATATCGAATTGATCCAAAATCCTAAAGCAAAAATGTTCTACAAGTTCATCGATTGTTTTTGGCCGGTGATAAAATCCCGGTGCCGCCGGAATTATTCGGGCTCCCGCTCTCGAAAGTTTGAGCATATTTTCAAGATGGATAGCGCTGAACGGTGTTTCTCGCGGAACAAGAACTAGTTTTCGCCCCTCTTTGAGCGTCACGTCTGCCGCCCGATGAATTAGATTTGTTCCGGCTCCGCTGGCGATCGCGCCGAGCGTTCCCATCGAACATGGAACAATTATCATCCCCGCCTGTTGATTCGATCCGGAGGAGGGGTGTGCGGCGAAATTATCGAGCTTCCAATAGCGAATAATCTTCGCGTCTTTTTCTAAACCTAACCAGATATTGATCGTAGACCTGTCCGGATCACGAAGATTTACACCCATTTCTACTTGAGCGACGGTTGGAACGACGCTCGACATAATAAGATTTATTGTCTTTACGGCGCCGCTTTCGGCCAGAAGCTGAAGCGTTCGATGAGCGTAAATGGTGCCTGACGCTCCCGTAATTGCAACGGTTAATTCCATAGATTTTTCTCGTTTGAAAACTTTAGCATGTTGAAATTTACAACACCATCTAAGGTTCATTCAAAAATATCGATTGTCATTCATTTCGGCGTCGACCTTCGATCAAATTGACCGAAATATTTCAGCTCGGAAAATGAGGAAACCGCCGCTAATTATCTATTTAATAAGCTTAGGGAATAATGCCGAAACGGCATAGGAATTGCAAAATACAAGAACGTCGGTCGCGTGATCGATAATGTATCTGGGGGTAGAACGATCGTGAACGAGCAAGCAATGAGCAATGCTTTGCTAAGAATAGTTAATTCGAACGCGCTTGTATGGGCAGTTTCAAAACTGTCGGGGGCATATAAATACGTTTCGATGTTCATCTAATTGTTTCACCTCTATCATATTTCTCAGGGAGCGGCGTTATAATCGCCGCTTTTTTGGTGATTTACCGCTTTGTACTCAACTACGCAGAAGTTACAATAACGCGATGAATACAGAAGACATCCGGGAAATCCTCGCCTCGCACACGAAGGGGAATATTTCAACTGAGGATGCAACGAAAGCCATTCAAAATCTATCGTATGAGGACGTTGGATACGCCAGGATCGACCATTCCCGCGCGTCGCGACAGGGTTTTCCTGAAGTAATTTTTGGTCAGGGAAAGACAGCTGATCAAATAGTTGGGATTTTCGAGAAACTCATCGAAAGATCACCGAACGTTTTGATTACGCGAACGAGCGCAGAAATTTTTGGCGAGATCCGCAATGTTTATACTGAATCCGAATGGCACGAAAATGCGAATCTAATTCGTGTAATACGTGACGATACGGAATTAGGACTTGGCGAAATTTCTGTAGTTACGGCGGGAACGAGCGATATTCCGGTTGCGGAAGAAGCGGCTTTGACGGCCGAAGCGATGGGTAATCGTGTCAAAAGAATTTGGGACGCGGGTGTCGCGGGGATCCATAGGATCTTATCAGAACGGGATATCCTTCAGAAATCCCGGGTCGTGGTGGTCGTCGCAGGAATGGAGGGCGCGCTGCCTTCGGTTGTTGGCGGATTAGTAAAAGTTCCCGTAATTGCCGTTCCAACCAGCATTGGTTATGGAGCCTCATTTGGCGGGATCGCCGCGCTCTTGGGAATGCTCAATTCCTGTTCGTCAAATGTAACGGTCGTTAATATCGACAATGGATTTGGGGCGGGTTTTGTAGCCAGTTTGATTAACCGAAAGTGGGAAGAATAAGAATGCAAAGAAAAACAACGCTTTTCGACCGATCATTTGCTGTAGGCTTTTTTGTGATTGTCACTATCATGTTTCCGGTTGCCGGGAGCGCCGAGACGCCAACTCAGCGAAACGCGGCGGAAGGAAAACGCCCGGTAATAATTATTCCGGGAATTTTGGGGTCGGAGCTAAAAGATATTGAAACAGGTAATACCGCTTGGTTTAGCCTTCGGAAAAAAGATGGAGAGGACCTAAGACTGCCCGTCGCCGTAAATTTGCGTCAGAGTAAAGATAAGCTTATTCCCGGCGATATTATTCGCCAGGTGAATATTAAACTCTTTCCTGACATAAAGGTTTACCAAGGCATTATTGATGCCCTCGAAAAAGATGGAGCCTACCAGGAAGCGGCCTGGGACAATCCTCCCATGAATCTTAATGACAAATTTTTTGTTTTTCCATATGACTGGCGCCGCGACAACGTGGAAACTGCGCAGTATTTGATTGAAGCGATTGAAGAGTTAAAACGGCGAACCGGTCAAAAGGATATAAAGTTTAATATCCTCGCGCATTCGATGGGTGGGCTGGTCGCGAAGTATGCTGCGATGTATGGAAAATCCGATTTGGGAAACGGTGCGCCAAGCCCAAATTGGTCGGGTGAGAAGCATATCGCAAATATTTTCTTTTTCGGTACGCCAAACGAAGGTTCGGTAGAAGCTTTGGAGTCTCTTTTCAAGGGACGTTCCAGCCTGGGGGGTACAATGAAACTTCCATTTGTGAAGTATTTGACTCCTGTTGACATCGCGACCATGCCATCTGTCTTCCAATTGCTGCCCCATGTCCGCTCCACACGTTTTTTCGACGAGAATCTCAGGCCACTCAGAATTGATCTCTTTGACCGCAAAATATGGGAAAAATACGGTTGGGCGATCTACGGGGACAAAAAGAATATGGAATCATTTTCAGAGGTCGAAGTGGCTCGTTTCGAACAGTATTTCGAAATTGTTTTAAGGCGTGCAAAGAATTTCCACCGCGCGCTGGACATAAGCGTTGATCGTAAAAGCACTTTCGGATCACATTATTTCGGGAGCGACTGTAAAGAGACGCTAGATGCTATGGTGCTGTATAAAAATGGGGAAGATCGATGGATAACCTTGACGAGGCCTGACTCGTTTAAAAACTCTAAAGGAATAAGTATTAAGTCTGATCGATTAAAACCTTTAATGTTAGCTCCGGGCGACGGAGCTGTGACAAGGCGTTCGATGCTGGCGGAAAGCCTTCAAACAAAACTGAAGAAAGCGCTCAACTCCGATTCGCAACTCTTTGTCTGTGAAGCACATGAGAAAATAATGAATAATTCGGAGATACAGAGCAAGGTATTGGTGGCTTTGATCAAGGATAGCAGCGGTCAGGTCGGAGCTCAAATCAAGCCCTAGAGCTACCTAACGTAGAATCCCATTTCCATCCAATCCTGTGTAAATATCCGGTGCGTTTAACCCGAGCCAAGGATCCGCGCCCGGAGTAAGAAAAACCTGTTCGTAGATCATTTTGTTGATTTCATCCAAGTTAAGACGACTGTTTTTTGTGAGCAATTGATATATCGCCGGGCGGTATAAGAATTCATTACGGACAGTATCGAGCGCGATAAAATTTTCTAGCTTTCTTATTCGCTCGAAATGATCTGTCATATCTGCGCCCGAATTCGCAAGCTGACGCCATATAAACTTCCGGCTGTTGGGCGAAATATCAGAATTCTTGACGCGTAAATCGGCCAATTTTCTCCAATCGTCGAGATTAATGTCGCGCTCAAATTTCGCGAAGTTATCCGTGATTTGATTAACGAGCAAATTCTCCCCCGTAATTACCATTTTCGTTACAGCACGCGGTGCCGCATTCCGGGCAGTCTGCCCTACGGTGCTCGGTTTTTCCGGTTTTGCAAAATCTAAATTGGCCATTCTGAGATATTTTTCACGGTTTGCGACCAAATGGTTAAAACTAGATTCTTGGTATCGTTTGTAATAATCACTTCGTTTTTTAAGGTCAATTTTTCGCGCCGTATTAAAAACCTCTTTAGCCTGATTCAGAAACTTTCGAAATTCGTCCGAATTATATAGCCCCGGCAATGCCTCGATCACTGCGCCATCGCTATCCAAGACGTAATGAATACTGTTTCCGGTCAAAGTTCTGACTATTTTTCGACCATCTCCGAAATCGACCGTTACTTTCGGTGCGGGGCGTACGGTTTGCCAGTGCAATATATATTTGTCGTGAAGCAAGGTCTGATTATAAGAATCGGGGTAGAGCAACGCTCGAAACAAGCGGCTGTTTGCACAACTCAATTTTTCATTTAGGTTTCCGAGTAATCGGAGGCTCAGAATCGGACGTCCCGTTTTTCGGGAAACCTCTTTTGCTTCTTCCAGATCGGTGTGCCAGAAAATTTTCCACGATGCGTAACTGTCTTTCTGCATTGTAACGCCATCCAAGGCCTTTTCTATCTTCTCCCAGTTTTCCGGTGTTTTTCCTTCGGCAAACTGATATATTTGATCCGCATACGCATCGAAAAGCGCATCCGAACCTTTTTGACCGTTTGAGCGCAATTCCTTTATTGCTGCATTTGAAACGGCCGAATCTGATGAAATTGCCGATTTAACCAGTTCCGCCAAATTTGTGTTAGCGAACACGGAAAGGGATAAAATCGGAAATAAAATGGTCGCGAAAAATATTTTGCTCTTCATATCGGTTACCTACGTGGATTAAGAAAAAGAAATAAGCTTACCAAATAGAGGCAGTCGCCCCTGAAAAAGGTTGTCCTTAGAGCAAAACTTCGAATCAGCGCGTTTGTTCAGATTAACTAAGCACGTTTCCCGTCCGCCTACTTCGCTATACAACGAATTTCAGTTAAAATTATTCAAAACGGAAAATGAGGTAGATATAAACCAATGAAAAAGAAAGTTGCTATCGGCGCCGATCACGCGGGTTTCGAAGAGAAGGAAAAAATAAAAAAACAGCTCGATGTGCTTGGAATTGATTATGAGGATTTCGGCACTTACTCCGGGGAATCTGTAGATTATCCGGATTTTGCGGAGAAGGTTGGAGAAGCAGTTGGACGGGGTGAAGTCGAGCAGGGGATTTTGTTGTGCGGCTCGGGAATCGGAATTTCGATCGCAGCGAATAAAATTGACGGAGTCAGATCCGCATTGGCATGGAACACGGAAACTGCACGCCTCGCGCGTCAGCATAACAATGCAAATGTCCTTTCAATTGGTGCCCGAACCACACCTCAAGACGAGATTCCAAAGATCATCGACGCATGGTTTAACTCAGAGTTTGAAGGCGGCCGACATTCTAGGCGCGTGGACAAAATTACTAAACTCGAGAATGATAATGCGAGAGCTACGTCAAACGGGTAATAAAGCATGATTCTTGTCGAAATGATTCTGGGCGGGATTTTGGCCGCGGGCGTCTTGTGCCTTTACAAAAGCCGTTCGAACTTGGCAATGAAAAGTTTTTTTGCCGGAACTTTGACCATTGCTGCGCTTATATATGTTGGTTTCGCAATATTTGGAGTGGTTACCGGCACTGCGACGGCTAGCTGGCTATTGATCGAATTCATCGGGCTGGGAATTTATTTCACGTTTGCACATTTTGGGTTTCGAAGGTCGGCTATGCTACTGGCAATCGGTTGGGCTGCACGTCGTCTGGGATTTAGCAATCAACTATGCGGCGGAGATGTCGTTTGTACCACGTTTTTATCCGGGCATTTGTTTCGGATTTGATCTAGTTTTCGCCGCCTATATTTTTTACCGGTTTTATTTAAGTTACAAAGAATAAAGATGCTACAAGTTTTATATCCAGTAATTCAGGGCTTTATTGTTTTCTTAGTAATGATCATCGTGATCCTGATGATTTTGCGATTGATCTTCAACTATACTGACCCGAATCCGTTCGGCGTGATTGGCCGTTTTTCTTACAAACTTAAAAAGCATACTGATCGAATGGTCTATCCGGTTGCGAGTTTCTTAGCTCGTATGAAGGTGGATACGCGGATCGCTCCACTTATCACGATTTTGGTGTTCTGTGTTGTCGGATATTTTATTTTACAGCTCTTTTACAATCTTTTTTTTACGGTTGATGGCGTTGCTCTAAGTATCAAAGAGGCTAGCATCACACGAGTTGTAGGTTATTTGCTGTACGGTTTACTGGGGATATATTCGTTGCTGATCGTCGTTCGAATCGTGATGTCTTGGGTAACATCATACGGGAATGCGCTCCTGAAATTTCTTCTCAAAATAACTGATCCGATTATGGAACCGTTTAGGCGAATTATACCTCCGTTGGGGGTGTTTGATATTTCACCAATTGTCGTTCTTTTTCTGATACATTTCCTACAAATGGCGGTTGCCGGAGTATTACTTAGCAAGTGATCGAAATAATCGAAACGGTGGACTGCGTTATATTTTCAGTGCGCGTAATTCCGCGTTCTTCTCAAAATGAGATCATTGGCGAACATAATGGTGCCCTCAAAGTTAAACTCACTTCGCCACCGGTCGAGGGCGCGGCAAATAAGGAACTGATAAATTTGATTTCGAAGCGTCTGGAAATTTCGAAAAGCAGCGTTGAGATAACGGGTGGAAAACATTCAAAAACGAAAAAGCTAAAAGTGAAATGGGTTAAAGCAAAAACCATTTTGGAACTTCTGCGAGGATAATGCTGAACATCCAAAACTCGGCCAAAACGTTATAGATTGCGGAAAGAAAAATCGGCGTGATATATTGCCTTTTTAGCGGAGATAATTGCGAAAGATAAGGAAGTTATAAAATGTCGGGACATTCCAAGTGGCACAGCATTAAGCATAAGAAAGGGGCGGTGGACGCAAAGCGCGGCAAGATTTTCACAAGACTCATTCGGGAAATAACGGTTGCGGCGCGTGACGGCGGGGGTGATCCTGATATGAACCCACGTTTGCGAAAAGCGGTTTCCGATGGAAAAGCGGCGAATATGCCGAACGACAATATTGATCGCGCTATCAAACGCGGCACCGGTGAACTTGAGGGCGTTTCGTACGATGAAATTACCTATGAGGCTTATGGTCCCGGCGGCGTAGCAATTTTGATTGAGACCATGACTGATAATCGAAATCGGACGGTTGCCGAATTGCGCCATCTTTTGTCCAAGAATAACGGAAACTTGGGTGAAGCGGGATCTGTTGCGTGGATGTTTGATCGGAAGGGATATTTTGTCGTTGGTAAAGATCAAAAGGGGGAGGAAGAGCTTTTCGAAATTGCGATTGAAGCCGGTGCGGAAGACCTAAAAGATGACGACGGCAGTTTTGAAATCTACAGCGATCAGGAAAACTTCGAAGCCGTCAAAACTTCTCTCGCAACAGCAGGAATTAAATCCGAGGTGAGTGAAATATCGATGATCCCTCAAAACTATATAAAACTCGGAGGCAGCGACGCCCAGCAGATGTTAAAACTTTACGAGGCGATCGATGATCACGACGACGTGCAGAATGTTTACGCGAATTTTGATATCGACGAAGAGGAATTAGAGGAGTAGGTTTAACAGGTGAGAATTCTAGGTATTGATCCCGGGAGCAGAACGCTGGGTTGGGGAATCGTTGAAGGCAGCGGTTTGAAATATCAGGGCGTCGCTTTCGGAACAGTCAAATCAGATCCTAAGGCAGCATTTTCCTCAAGACTGCTTAAGATCTACGATGATCTCGCTGCCGTGATCGAACGCTTCCAACCGGACGTTCTATCAATAGAGGAAGCTTTTTATGCCCAAAATGTAAAAGTTGCGCTAAAATTGGGGCAGGTTCGGGGAGCAGTCATGCTGCTTGGTGAAAAATGCGGGTTGGAGATCGCCGAATACAGTCCTCGTTTGATAAAAAAAACCGTTGTTGGTTATGGAAATGCAGAAAAAGGACAAGTTCAGGAAATGGTTCGAATCCTGCTGAAATTAGACGAGAATCCGCAACCCCATGATGCAGCGGATGCTCTGGCAATTGCGATTTGCCATTTTCATCATTCCGGCTTGGAAAACAAGATAAAAAAAGCTACCCAAACCATCTAAAACCCCACATTCCCGCTCAACGAGGTTTCTATGAAACGCCCGCTAATTCAAATTTTGGCATTAATCCTAATCAGTTTTGCTTCTACGGCCGCACAGCGCTCGAGCTCTACGAAATCTGATCAAACTAATCCGGATGAGATTCAAAACGCGGCGATTGTTGTCGATGAAAGACTTGCAGTTCTTTTGACAGATCCAAGTTTATACGCAGTTCCGATTCAACGTCTGAGGCGGGGTAGACAACTCCGTGTATTAAGTTCAAAAGATGCCGACGGCGTAACCTTTTACGAAGTAAAAACTTCGGAAACCGGCGACCGTAAAGGATGGGTTCAGAGTGAAGCGATCATCGGCAATTTCAGGCGTAACGATGACCAAAGGCTGGCCAAGCTCGTTCAAGCCTCGACCGGGTTTGCGAAAATTGAACGGACCGTTTTCTTTCTGACCTATTTCCCGCAGTCAGCTTTGAGGCCCTCGATTCTTTTGCTCTTGGGAGATCTCGTTGAGGAAGAGGCTTTGGCGCTTTCGAAAAAAGCAGCCGAGCGACTTGATCGACGCGAAATGGCAGCATCAGGTGCGCCCCTACATAGTTTTTATTTGAGTTACTTGGGACTTGATCGGTATCGAAAGCTTGGGATTAGATTTTTGTTCAACATCAACACGAAAGCGCTTCATTATGACGGTGGCACGTGGTTTGAATTGATCGATAAATTCCCAAAATCCCGGGAGGCGGACGAAGCCAGATCACGTCTTGATTTTCTAAAGGAAAAAATGGAACGCAATTGAATCTAGCTCTTCAGAGATGCGGCTATTTTCGCCGCTACCATCGCGTTATTTTCAAGCAATGCAATGTTTGCCTTAAGCGTTTTGCCATCGCTTAAACCAGACATTTCCGATAATAGAAATGGCGTAATTTTCTTTCCCTTAATTCCTAATTCGTCCGCTCTCGTTAGTGCTTTTCGCAACATTTCTTCAAGCCAGAGTGATTCAATTTCGAATTCTTCCGGTACCGGAACTGTTACAAGAATCGCACTTCGTAAGCCGAGATCGTCACGCGCCCTCGCAATCTTCACAATTTCCTCAGTTGATTCGACTCTTTGATCCACGGGCAAACCGCTATTCCTCGAATAGAAAGCAGGCATCTCGCCACAACGATAACCCAAGATAGTAATGCCGTGAGTTTCTAGCCATTCTCGCGTAGCGGGGAGATCAAGGACAATTTTTGCACCGGAACAAACCGTAATCATCGGCGTACTCGCTAAAGCCGGCAAATCGGCTGATATGTCAGCAGAAAAACCTTGATGAACGCCGCCGATTCCACCGGTTGCAAACACTTTAATTCCTGCTTTATGGGCGACAAACATCGTTGCCGCAACTGTTGTCGCGCAGTTTTGCCTATTTGAAACGGCGATGGGTAAATCCCGTGTGGAGATTTTTCGTATTTCTTTATCGGTGGCCAGCCGTGCCAATTGAGTTTTACTCATGCCGATATAAAATTCCCCGTCAAACATCGCGACCGTTGCGGGAACACTGCCATTGTCGCGAATAATTTGTTCAACTTTGACGCCCGTTTCAAGGTTTTCCGGATACGGTAATCCATGGGCGATCACGGTTGATTCCAGTGCAACTACAGGAATTTGCATGTCTAATGCGGCTTTTACTTCTTGATTGTGCTTCATAAAAAAACAAAAACCCCCCGCTGGTCAAGCAGGCGGTTTGAATAAAAGTATCGGTCCTTTTTACCTGATCATTGCGCCGATTCGGTTGAGTCTCGGATGGGTCAAACATCCAAAAATATTCCCGTCGCTAGCGCCTCGGTCGCACGACCAATAAACAAACATAGCACGACCGACTATTACACTGCGTGGAACAAACCCCCAAACACGGCTATCTTCACTGTTATCACGGCTGTCGCCCATTACGAAGAAATTGTCTTCCGGAATCTTTACGGTTTTACCTGCGACGCCAAACTCATAATTATCAATCGGTAAATCGCCCCCGTTTTCCACATAACGAATCCGATCCTCATCGTAGTAAACGGTATATTTCTGATCGGGCGAATTATCTTCGAATTCTTTTGTCTCGAGCGCAAATGCCGGACCGGACGAATTACCAATTACGCGATGCTCGGGAAGGAGCTTTCCGTTAATGAATACCTTATTATTTTTGAACTCAACCGTTTCCCCGGGTAGGCCGATCACACGTTTGACGTAGTTAACCTGATACGGAATTATCGGCGGATCCCGGCGAGCGTCTCCTTCCGGGTGAAGGCGATTACCCGGGTATTTGAATACGATAATATCCCCGCGTTTTATATCACGCTGCGGCAAAAAAGGAAGCGGGTTTCCGCCGGCGTTAAAAATAAATTTATTTACGAGTAAGTAATCACCAACCAGAATCGTATTCTGCATCGAACCTGTGGGAACGGTTACAGCTTGGATAACGAAGGTCATTCCGAAGATCGCCATTATCAAGGTAACAACAAAAGACTCGAGATATTCCAAAACTATCGGTTTTGGCGGTCCAACCGCTTTCGATTTTATCTCAGTTTTAGTTTTTTTTTCCGATTTGCTCATAAAAATAATACGTTAAACTTTTTCTGTTGGTTTTCCAATCTGACTATCGAGAATTTCGATCGCAAGACGGGCGGCTTCCATTTCTGCCGATTTTATCGTGCTTCCGCCGCCAGCGATCTTTCCGCTGTCCCAAACGGCTTCAACCGTAAAAAAACGAATGTGTGGAGGTCCGTCGGTTTTAATAACAGAGTATTTTGGAGCGTCACGTTTTTCTGCCTGAAGAGTTTCCTGAAGCAGTGTTTTATAATCCAGGGAGCTTTTTGGCGTGACGTTTGTAATTTCTTCCAAAAATAATTTTACTACAAAACGGCGTGCCGAAAGATAACCACTGTCAAAAAATATCGCCCCGATCACCGCCTCTAGCGTATCGGCCAGTATCGCGTTCTTTTTTCGGCCTCCGGTCTTTTCTTCACCGCGTCCGATTCGCATAAACCTTCCCAAATCAAGTTTTTCGGCGAGCTTAGCTAAGGTTTCGGCGCTCACCAAATGGTGTTTCATTAGGGTTAAATCACCTTCGCTGAGATCGGGATTCAAACGAAAAAGCTCCTCAGCTATGGCGAGGCCTAAAACCGAATCCCCAACAAATTCAAGGCGTTCATTTTGTTTATAGTGGATATTTCCATCGGAACTTGCTACCAGTTTTTCGTTAGCCCATGAGCGATGGGTAAGGGCGCGTTCGAGAAGCTCAATTTGGGTAAACCGGCAGTCGATTAATTTTTCCAGTTTCGAAAGAGAATTCGGCATCGGGTTATTCTAAACAAAACAAAAGAAAAAAAGAAGCCGAACGTTCATTAAAATCGTTCGGCTCTTTGTTCCTAAATAAATTGCTTCAGATCGCGCTAGGGGTTCTGAGTTTTCGACGATACCGTCTTATTGGAACTTGCCCCGGTTTTTACCTGAACAGCCTTTTCATCGGGCTTTGCCTCAACAATCGGAGTTACCGCGGACAAAGGATTCGGCATTGGTTTGGCCATAACACCTGCAATATACATATTTACTTGTGCGGGTGTTTTTTCCTCCGGCTTGAGATAACGGAAATTGTAAAGATCATTGATCGTCTTCAAAAGCCCGTCCTTGTAAGCTTGGGGTTCCTTAACGTCTGCTTTCGCAAGATTGTACGCTCTCGCATAAGCATCGAGCGCTCGATCTGCATATGCCCTCTCAAGCGCAACAGAATCATCAATGGCTTTGAAGTTTGCTTCTTCAGTTTTGTCGAGTTTAGCTCTTTCCTGACCTAGCGAAAGCGCCTTGTCGAAATACCAGTCACCGATTACTCCGTATGTTCTTGGCTCTTTTTGTTTATCCGAAGGAATCTGCGTCGCCTTGAATAGGTAACCTACTGCTTCTGTTTTCTTAGCCGCATCGGTTTTTCCTTGGCGGTGATACATGATCATTCCGATAATGTAGTTCATCCAGCCTTTTGCATTATTTGCGTTGTCGTATTCGTAAATGAATGCGCCGAATTTTTTCGATTTGGCACCGCCTTCAATCATCTCGATCGCCTTTTTGGCGTATTTGATCGTTATTTCATTGTACTTATCGATTGGCGGATTCTTTACGATTTCGTCAAAACCAATCGACCCCAAAACCAGGGTAACGTCCAGCATATCAGGTTCGTAGGCAAGAATCTCCGCCCCTGATTGATAAACTCCGTCCCAATCTTTTGCCTTGAAACTCGAATCAAATTTATTGTAGCGGGCTTGTTTCTCAGCCCTTTTCTTAGCGGCTTCGATTTGCTCTAATTCATCCTTAATTCCCTGCTCAAGTGCCGGAATTGCGCTCTTGAGATAATCGACGATTTCTTTATCATCGGCGCTGCTTCCATATTTTTCAATATATTGCTTTGCCGCTTTAATAGCTTCGCGCCGCTGTTCCATATTTCCGGCATAATTGTCGGTATATTTCGCGTACAAGGTCGCTTTCCCATCATCCTGAGCAAACGTCGAAGTCGTTGCACCGACCGTTAAAGCAACCATAAAAATTCCAAGCACAAGAGCTCTGAAAACCTTTTTCATTAAGTTATTCCCCCAAAGCAAACCTAAAATCTGCAATCTATTTTATTTAGAATTTAGAAGCCCTTTTTTCGGTAGGGGCTTCCAGCGTTATGCGAAAATTCAGATGAGCCCGAATAAAAAAACGTTGCAAAATTATCTGTTGCGAAAAACAAAATTTTATTCGAAATCCATTTTTAAGTGAACTATCGTAAGATGCAAACCCCGATTTTCACGCAAGAAACGGGTTTATGTCAAGCAAAAAAACAAAATCCCGCAGCGGTTTATTAACGACTACGGGAGGTTGGCCAAGTGCGGGATCACTAAACTAATGATTTTTAACTATTCTAGGCCGTGATATTTCCGTCTTTCCACCGATCACAACAGTTGGAAATAAATTTTCAGCTTTAGGTGGGGTTTTCACTTCGGCCTTCGCTACGCGCTTTGATTCCGATGTTTTTTCCGGCATTTGTTCGGATACGATGACGTTTTTCGAAGCGGATTCGGTTCGCATGTCGGCGCTGTTTACGACACGGATTATTTTTTTCTCACCCGAAGCTGTGGTGTTTTCGGTATTAGTATAGACGGCCTTTCGAGCGAGCTTACCTTTGTAGCCTTCGTTGTAACGTCCACGAAGCGAACTATAGATATTTCCAGCAACAGCAGCGGAATGTTTTCCTCTAGCATATTTTCCTTCGGTAATAACGATAATTGCAAATTTTGGATCTTTGATCGGCGCGACCGATGCGAAAAGGCCAACCCAGGTACCGTTTGCTATGCAGGATCCGGTCTTACCCGCTATATCTAAATGCGGATCGTTTATCTGTTTTGCCGTACCATATTCGACGGCGCCGATCATTCCCGGAATAACTCGTTCGAAAACGGTCGGTTCTAAATCGAGTCGCCGTTTGTAGTAACCGCGAAATTTTGCCGTGGAATACGTTGATTTTACAATTTGCGGAATTACAAGGTCGCCTCCGTTTGAAACCGCCGAAACCAGGACCGCGAGCTGAAGAGGAGTAATTTCAAAATCATCAGCATGGGAATAGACGCGCAAATTTTCATTTCCGAAAGGAAGTTTTCCGGCGAATTCACCGGGAGCGTTTATGCCCGTGATCTCGCCTAGTCCCATTTTGCGGGAGTAAGAAATGAGTCTGTCGCTTCCAAGGGAAGAGCCGACTTTTTGAAAAAAACGATTGTCCGAATAGGCCAGAGACGCGTTTAATCCACGGCGGTATGTTCCATTTGCAAGAAAACCGCTCGGTTGAATCAGGCTCTCGTTGTAACCCGCAACGCCTGTTACGAGTTTGATCGTCGAACAAGGTTTGAAACCGCGGCGAATTCCCCAGTCCTGATTAACAATCGTATATATACGACCGGATTGCGGGCTCATTACTACTACTGTTCCCGCACGATCTCCTAAGGCTTCGATAGCCGCTTTCCTAATCCTAAGGTCCTCGCCCTCAAGGTCATCCTTTTCAATATTTTCTATCGTGCTATTGCGCAGTGTTGTGTCGTCAAATTGAGAGAACGCTGAAGCGGTGAAAATTGAAACTGAAATTAACAAGGCAAGAATGGAAATAGGAAGCGATTTTTTCGGAAAGAACTGCATCGATAATATTATCTCCTGGAAAAGTCGTATGGTGTTTATTGATTTGGAGAGAAAAGTTAAAAAAAGACGGAGAGAACACGAATTATTTAGCGTTTGCCTTCGCGGCTATTAAAACTATAACATTCGAATCACGCGAACGGCAAGAATTATTTGATCTCGCCTCAACGAAGACGCTACATTATGAAAATTTTCAGCACATTTCGGATGCGACTGCTCTCGATTTTGGCGTTAATGCTGATCACGACGTTGAGTGTCCAGTATTATCTAAACCTAAAGACTCAGGATGAAAACATAAAGCGGACGGAAGAACGCGAACAAGCCTTGCTTGCCGGCTTTGCGTTGGGGTTAAACAGCATTACATCAGCGACCTATCTTGTGGATTTCGCAAAAAAGGAAGGAAAAACGCTTTACGGTGATGCCGCGCTAAAGCGAATCAAAGACATCCTGATAATCAATAACGATTGGATCATCACTGATGCGCTCGCTGAAAAATACCGCCCCTATAGCGACAAGAATGGAAAGGCTGTTTTTATCGCCCTTAAAGATGCAAAGGATCTTCCACCATTGATCGAGACTGAAAAACTCGGCGCAGATATTGATAAATTTCCGAACCGACAATCGATTGCGCCTTCCGATGACGTCGAAGCTCATGCGATTCCGGTTGAGACGACAGATCAGGGGCGCTGGTACGTTATGGTCATCGACAAAAATGATCGTCCGGATACGCTGGCAAAAGTGATTCAACCATTGATTCCGACACTAGGAATACTTTTGCTTTCGACAATCGGCGCATTTTTTCTCGTTTGGCGTTTTACGAGACCAATCACTAACTTGTCGCAAGCCGCAAAGAGAGTCGCTGATGGCGACCTCAACTTTCGTTTGGAAAACGCTCATAAATCGGACGAAATGGGACGGCTGGCAATGCAGTTTAATGAAATGACTGCGGAACTTGAAAAGACACGTGAGCTTCAGACCCAGCTTCAGGAGGCCGAAAAGTCTGCGGTCGTCGGTAGATTGGCCTCAGCGATCGCCCACGAAATACGCAATCCGCTAAACTACATAAACTTAACGCTCGATCATCTCCGTAAGAAATTTACCCCCGCTGATGCCGCCCGTAAGGAAACGTTTGAAAAGTTAACCAGGCAATTGAAAATGGAAGTCGAGAGGATCAATCAGCAAATCTCGGATTTCCTAAGATATTCGCGTCCCCCAAAACTCAACATTCAACCCGTAAGCGTCCGAAGTGTGATTGATGACTCGTTAAGAATTATCGAGCCGCAAGCTGCCGAGCAGAATATATTGATCAGTGTAGTCGAACGCGGGGAAATACCGTTGATAAACGCGGATGCGGAAGTATTGCGCTCCGTATTTAGCAATTTGTTTATTAACGCGTCACAATCGATGGAAAAAAATGGAGGCAATCTCAATGTGATTATTTCGCAAGGAACGAAATGCGTTACTATTGAAGTTAAAGACACTGGCGGCGGCATCCCCGAGGAGAATTTGAGCAAGGTTTTTCAACCTTATTTTTCAACAAAAGAGACGGGAACCGGCCTTGGTTTAGCAATTGCCAAGAAAATAATTGATGAACACAGGGGTAAAATTGAAGTTGACTCGGAGATCGGTTCAGGGTCCTGCTTCAGAGTGAGTTTACCAAAAGCGGATTAATTTTATGTCAAGAAAATCGATATTAGTTGTTGACGATGAAAAGAGTCAGCGGGAAATCTTAGAAATGATTTTGTCGGGCGAGGGTTATGACGTGACGACCGCGTCATCGGGTGAAGCGGCGATGAAATTTGTCGCCGACAGACATTTCGATCTTGTATTAACGGATCTGAAAATGACGGGTATGAGCGGATTGGACTTGTTGAAAGAGCTTACTGATTTCGACAAATCCATTATTGTGCTACTTCTTACGGCGCATGGCTCAGTAGATTCGGCGGTCGATGCGCTTCGTTTGGGTGCGTTTGATTATCTTCAAAAGCCTTATGACAGCGAAAAGCTTCTGGAAACCGTATCGAGAGCTCTCAAAAAATTATCGGTTCTTGATGTCGAGATCGTATCCGCTTCGGAAGAAATGGATAGGGTTAAAAAGCTTATTCTGAAGATCGCAAAATCGAATTCCACGGTTTTGGTTCGGGGCGAAAGCGGCACGGGAAAAGAACTGATCGCGCGTTCGATTCATACAAATTCACCGCGGGCGGGAGAGATTTTCCAAGCGGTAAACTGCGCCGCAATAAATGAAAATCTACTTGAATCCGAACTCTTCGGACATCAGAAGGGAAGTTTTACCGGCGCGGTTTCCGAAAAAAAGGGACTTTTTGAAGTGGCCGATTCCGGGACACTTTTCCTGGATGAGATCGGCGAACTCGATATATCCCTCCAGGCAAAACTTTTACGTGCACTGCAGGAAAGGCAAATTCGAAGGGTTGGCGGCACAAAAGAAATTGATATCGATGTTCGAGTAGTCGCAGCTACAAACCGCGATCTCCTGAAAATGACACAGGACGGCCGTTTTCGTGAAGATCTTTATTACCGTTTAAATGTGTTGTCGCTTGAAATTCCGCCGCTTCGCGAACGCATCTTAGATATTCCACTTTTGAAAACATATTTCGTTAAGAAGAATACCCGTGATACCGACCGAAAAATTCAAATCAGCAAAGAAGCCGATAAGATTCTCGAAAACTACAGCTATCCGGGAAATGTGCGCCAACTCGAATCGGCTATCGAACGCGCAATCCTTCTTTGCGAGGATGATACAATCACCCTCGAAGATTTACCTCCTGAAATGACACAAGGGGAAGTGATGAGCAGCGCTGAATTATTTAAGCTGCCGCCAAACGGCGTTGATTTTGAGGATGTTGAGCGAAGTCTGATCACCCAAGCAATGGAGCGAACTGACAACAACATCACAAAAGCGGCAAAATTACTTGGTTTGACATTTCGAACTCTCCAATACCGACTTGAAAAATTTGGTATAAAGAAGGATGACGACGGAACTGACGAAGACGAATAGACGTACTTAGAAACTGGAGTGCCCCTTAAAATAAAGGAGAAAATGCTATGGATTGGTTTTCCACTTTAACGCTAGCACTAGGTTCTGCCTGGACATCGGGCATTAATTTATACGCTACCGTCGCGGTCGTCGGCTTATTGCAAAAATTTACGACGCACCAATTTCCTGCCGGACTTGAATCACTCGAAAACTGGTGGGTTATCGGAATTGCGGGCGGGCTTTATCTTGTTGAATTTGTTGCGGATAAGGTGCCTTATGTAGATAGCGTCTGGGATGTCGTACACACGTTCATCAGAGTTCCGGCGGGTGCCGTGATGGCGTATGCAGCAACTGTAGGAATGGATCCGAGCGTTGCGGTTATTGCCGGGCTACTAGGAGGTGGATTAGCGCTTTCATCTCACGGTACAAAAGCTGCACTCAGAGCGGGCGTGAATCTGTCGCCCGAACCCGTTTCGAATTGGGTTTTGTCAATCGTTGAAGATATTATTGCATTTGGTGGGGCCATTTTGGCGGTGTTTGCACCGGTAGCGATCGCGATCGTGCTGGTTATTTTCGGGATATTCTTCGTGTGGTTTGCTCCAAAAGTTTTTCGTGCGATAAGAAGGATGATCAATGCTACGCGGGCATTATTTAGCGGCGCGACGTTGCGGGAAGTAGCTCAGAAGGCGCCGTAGAAAAAACAGATATCTTGATCTCTTTATGGAACGAATTTTTCAGGTATTGGCGGTGGTTCTTATTGGAGTCGCCGCGTTTTTCTTGTGGCGCGGCTATGGAGACGGAGCTTTTGCCGCGGCTGTGCTCGGCTGCGTGGCATTCTTTTTGAATATCCGTTATCAGGTGAAAAAACGCGTCGAAAAACGAAATGCCGAAATTCTCGAAGGAAAATATGGCAGAGGTTTGCCGGTTAGTGAGGCAGACCATTCGACAGATGAATATAGCGCTATGCCTGAACCGCGAATTGTAGAGCACAAAATTCCGCCTCAAGATTAGATCATGGCAAAAATAGTTATTGCTCCATACGGTTCTTTGGGTGACCTGCATCCGCTCCTTGCAATCGCGATCGAACTTCGAAAACGAGGACACGGGATACGAATCTGCACTTTTGAGGGCTACCGCGAAAAGATCGAGAAGCTAGATTTTGAGTTTTTTCCGATGCGACCCGATATAGATACGGAAGATCGCGAACTTGCGCGGGAACTAATGGACACGAAAACCGGTTCGGAAAAAGTGATTAAGGAGCTCATGCTTGGAAATATTCATGAAACTTACCTGGATCTGCTAAATGCCTCCAAATCCATGGATTTGTTAATCTCCGGCGAAATTGTTTTCCCCGCACACTCTGTCTCGGAAAAACTCAGGCTAAAACTAATAACTACATCGCTCGCACCCATTTCGATGTTCTCGCAATATGAGCCAAACATTTACGCAAATGCCTTATTTCTCCGACACTTGAATTTTCTCGGACGCCGGTTTCAAAAGGTGGTTTTTTCGGTTATGGGAAGTATTTTGGAGAGCTGGCTTGGGCCCTACAAGGAATTTCGAACAGCGATCGGTTTAAGTTCTGATCACGATCCGATCTTGAAGGACAAATATTCTAAATCCTTGCATTTAGCAATGTTTTCGAAGGTTCTGGCAAAACCCCAGCCAGACTGGTACTCGAGAACACTTCAAACCGGTTTTTGCTTTTATGATGGGCAAAAGGATCTGGGCGTAATGCCCGATGGATTGAACGAATTTATCGATTCCGGCGAGTCGCCGATCGTTTTTACGCTTGGTTCTGCGGCCGTTATGGATGCTCGGGATTTCTTTGAGGAAAGCATTGCAGCCGCGAAGCGTCTAAACCGCAGAGCGGTGATACTCTATGGAGTTTTCAATGTGCCGCCGAAAGGATTAGACGATGAACGGGTCGGATTTGATTACGCGCCATTTAGCCGGATTTTTCCACGTGCAGCATGTGTAGTTCATCAGGGCGGCATCGGTACCACTGCCCAGGTATTGCGTGCGGGAGTTCCGCAGTTGATCATGCCATTTTCGCACGATCAGCCCGATAATGCGGCGAGATGTGAGCGGATTGGAGTTGCAAGAACTATAGACCGGAATCGTTATAACTCTGAAAAAGCCGCTGCGGAGATTGCTAAGCTGCTTGGGAAGTTGAGTTATAAGGCAAAGGCTCTCGAAGCGAAAAGCATCATAGAAAGGGAGCATGGCACGATAACGGCCTGCGACGCAGTCGAAAGTGTATTGAAAATGAAAAGCTGGTAGAGATTTCGCTGAGCCACTCAATACTTTAACCGAATTTTTGTTATAATTTTGAGGAATTCTCGGATTGTTTCCGTTTGAAGGTTATGAAAGTAAGAAACAATTTCATTTTTGCGTTCATTTTGACGCTTTTCGTGTCTTCGTTCGTTTCGGGTCAGATGACACGAAAACCATCGCCGACGCGCGAACCTGATGGCGCGATGTCCAAGGAACCGGACACGAATATCCGTTCGCTTTCGAGAATCACATCGCAGGCAAGCTTTGATATGTTGGCACGGGTATATCATCAGGGTACTCCATATGCGATGCCACACGTGATGTTTGTAATTGATCGCCAGGATCGCAATAAAATTTACTACATAAACTCTCAGAAGTATCGATTCCATAAGGATTTCCTTCGAGGCAATCACTTGGTTTTGAAGGGGCAGGATTTCTTTCAAGATATCTACATAAACCCAAACCGCAGATTTATCGTTGGAACGCTCGCTTGGCAGAAAACGGTAAGCAAGTTTACCTTTGAATTGTGGGAGGGGGATCTCCTTTCCGCCGACCTTATAAAACTAACTTATGAAAAGATCAACGAGACATTCTTCGATAAAGTCCACTTTAAACCGAATTCGATCCGGCACGATGAATTGACCGCAAACACGGAGATTGAACGTGTAACTTCGGCGGAGATTTCGAGCAATCAGGAATATTTGCCTTTGAATATCGCGAAAGGTGTCGGTCGTGTGCATATTATCGAAAAATTAGATGATACCGTAGAAATTGGTTATAACGAGATCGTGATTCTCACCGAAGTGCCGCTCAACCTTCCTCCGGTCGCGGGAATAATTATTGCCAAGCCATCGACACCCCTTTCTCATGTAAATTTGCTGGCAAAAGGTTGGGGAATTCCAAACGCTTATATCAAGGATGCGGACACGCTATTTAAGGAGTTTGACGGGCGTTGGATCGAATTCGAAACGACATTGACCGAACCGAAAATAAAGCTGGCAGGTAAAGAAGAGTTGGATTGGTATGCGAAAAGGCGCGAAGAGCTTGATCAGGTTGTAAAATCTCCGCCTTCGAATTTGGCGGAAACAAAACTTGCCACCCTTCTTCAAATGCGCAAAGCTGACAGCAAGTCATTTGGTGCAAAAGCTGCAAATCTGGGCGAAGTACAAAACGCTCGGATTCCAAACACGATCGTCCCGAGAGGTTTTGGAATCCCGTTTTATTACTACGACGAATTTATGAAGAAAAACGGTTTCGATAAAAAGATAATCGATTTTTCGTTTGATATGGATTTCGTTCACAACCCGCGCATCAGGAGACAGAAACTTGAGGAATTCAGGAAGGAAATTAAGACAGGCGAGTTTGATACAGAATTAAAAAGTAGTGTGTTGGCGAAATGGAAAACGTATCTTGGTGGGCAAGGAGTATTTATTCGAAGTTCGTCAAATGCTGAAGACATGCCAAACTTCAGTGGTGCCGGACTCTACGACACGGTTCCAAACATAAAGAAGGCAGATGAGATTGCCGAGGGAATAAAAACGGTTTGGGCGTCGCTTTGGAATTTTGAGGCGTATGAAGCCCGCGAGCGGAATTTTATCGAGCACACCGGAACGTATATGGGCGTGCTGATGCAAGTCGGTGTCGATATGGATAGCAGCGGCGTGTTGATCACAAAAGACCCATTTGATCCGGAAAATGTCGGATCGGTATACATAAGCGCAAAACGCGGATTGGGAATTAAGGTCGTTGACGGCAACAAAATAGCCGAGCAGATACTTTATCGAAAAGCTTCGAACGCGGTGCAGGTTCTGACGCGTTCAGCGGAGGATTCCCTGCTAACGTTTGACGAAAACGGCGGAGTAAAAGAAATTCCGATCGACGGTGATCGAAACGTTTTGACCGATCCCGTTGCGCGAAGACTTGCTGATGTCGGCGCGAAAATTAAACGTGTTTTTGGGGGCAAGCAAGATCAGGACATCGAGTGGGGTTACAAACGTGGACAAATTTTTATACTTCAGTCGCGGCCGTTTATTGAGAATTAAAATGAAATATATATTTTTCCTTATCGCTGGAAGCGTGTTGCTGAGTGCGTGCGGGGCATCGAGCACGGCTTCAAAAACTCCGATCGAGAAAACAGAAACAACCGCGACGCGTGATGGCGAAACCGTTGCGGCTCACAGTGTCGAAAAGGAGAAGGAAACAAAGAGCTTACACTCGCCGGAAAAGATCGAAAAATCAGAGTCAGTTACGACATGGACGCGAAGCGGTGATCCGATTGACACGAGCAAGCTTGATGAAAAAATTTCGAAAGCTGAAAAGGCTTTGAAATCGGATTCCAATGACCTAGAAAAAAAAGCCGCACTTGCTGAGGCGTTTTATGATCGAGGATTTGCGCTCACACAGGCCCGGCAATATGCTTCGGCAGTCGGCGACTATCGGCGTGCGCTTAACTATGTTCCTAACCACGAAGAGTCAAAAAAGTGGATAGCGATGATTCAAAATATTTACAAAAGTATGAATCGGGAAATTCCACGCGAGGGTGAAGAACCGGCCCCTTTAGAGTTTAAGCCTGAAAAGAAAAGCTCTTAACTAGACAACAGAGGGCGCACACCATAAACTACACTTATATTGAGAGACGGCGGGGAGGAGAATTCTTTTCCGTCTTTATAATGTTATACGGAGAATTTTGAAATCCAGATATGGGAAAAAGTGCAAACGATCTGCGCAGAGGCAATACAATACTTTTAGACGGTGCGCCGTGTAAGGTTATGGAATTCGACCGTAACCAGCCCGGAAAAGGCGGTGCGATTGTTCAAACCAGGTTGAGAAACCTCGTAACGGGAAATTCATTTGATCACCGTTTTCGTTCAAACGAAAACGTCGAACGCGCTGTTCTCGACCAACATGAGATGGAATATCTTTACTCGGATGGAGAAAATCATCATTTTATGAATACCGAATCCTTCGAACAGATTTCGATGAGTGAGGACGATCTGGGTGACGCAGCGAAATGGCTAATGGCCGGGTTGAAGATCCAAATTGAGTTTTATGAAGCGATGCCTATCGGGGTTGAACTTCCAACGACACTTGAGCTCGATATTGTCGAAACCGAGCCGGTACTAAAAGGTGCGACTGCGTCAAACTCCAACAAGCCGGCGACGCTCGAAAATGGTGTTACGCTCTACGTTCCACCATTTATGAAAGAGGGCGAAAAGATCCGTGTGAATCCTACCGAGGAAAAATATATTGAACGCGTCAAATAACTTTTGCAGTCGCTAGGAGTTTGGAAAGTCTGGGAAGTCGTTTGGCTTTCCGGGCTTTCATCCTTTTAAACCTAAATGTTCTTCGTTTACAGCATCCTTTACACGATCGCGTTTTTATTGATGACGCCGCTGCTAATAGTTCGTCGTCGGAAATATGCGTCCGGTTTTAAGCAAAGACTGGGGTACATTGAAGCACAGGCAGATGATCATCGCCCAGTGATCTGGGTACACTGCGTATCGGTCGGCGAAACCAACGCCGCCCGGCCATTGATCGAAAAACTACTTACAGAATTTCCACAATATCGGATTGCGATTTCCACCACGACCGCAACCGGACAATCGCTTGCAAAATCACTTTTCGACGGGAGAATTTCTCAGATTTTTTATTTTCCGTATGATTGGCGCTTTTCGGTTCGAAGGGCTCTAAACAGGGTAAAACCAGCGGTTATTCTGGTTTTGGAAACTGAGATCTGGTTAAATTTTTTTCGTGAATCTTACAAACGCGGCTCGCGTGTGTTTATCGTAAACGGACGGTTATCGGAAAAAAGTGTAAGGCGATATTCATGGATCCAAAAGACCATGAAACGCGTTTTGCACTACATCGAGTTAGCCTTGATGCAGGATCCGAGAGATGCAAAACGCATGATCCAACTCGGAATTCGAAGCAGCAAGGTGCGTGTTACCGGCAATCTGAAGTTTGATCAGAACGCGGTGGAATCCAAACCTGAATTAACGGCAGAATTGCGGCGTCGTTTTGGGATAAGTGAAAAAGCGCCATTGATAATTGCCGCGAGTACTCATGAACCCGAAGAGCAGATAATTTTAGAGGCATTCAGGGAAGTTTGGAAAAACTCAAAAGGGAAGTTGCCACGCCTTTTGATCGCACCGCGTCATCCCGAACGGTTTGGGGAAGTGGAGAAACTGATTAGGAATTCGGGGTTTGATTGGGTTAAACGAACCGAGCACGAGTCTGGACAGGACAAGGCAGCCGAAGTGATCTTATTGGACAGCGTTGGCGAATTAAGAGACGTTTATCCCCTGGCCGAAATAGTTTTTGTTGGTGGTAGTTTGATACGGCGTGGCGGCCAAAGCGTGTTGGAACCCGCGTTTTATGAAAAACCCATCATTACGGGCCACCACACCGAGAATTTCTCCGCTATAGTTGAAGATTTTCTCGGCGAAGAAGCTTTGATCCAACTGCCCGAACTCGACGATAAAAAAGCCGTCCTGCAATTATCCGGAACACTCGAACATCTTCTCGCGAACGAGGAACTGAGAAAAACGCTCGCTGGAAACGCGCTTTCGGTGGCGACAAAAAACGGTGGTGCTACTTTAAAAACCATTGAGCATCTTCGTCCGTATTTGAAACACAAAGACGAAAAAGCGGAAGCATACGAGCAACAATGATCTTTTTCTATTTCCTCGCAGCCGTACAGCTATTCTTAAGCTATAAGTCTCTTCGCGGAGGGATCGAATATCGTAATTTTTTCAAAAGCCAATTCGCGAAAGTTAATAAGAATTACCATCCTTTCGCGTCGATAATCGTTCCGTGCCGGGGAATTGACGAAGGTCTTGAGCATAATCTCGAAGCGCTTTTCAGACAAGCATACCCAAACTTTGAAATTCTATTTGTCGTTGAAAGTCTCGCCGATAATGCTGCGTCCATTATTAAAAATCTTATTGAAAAAAACGCTAGATCGAATCTGATAGTTGCGGGAGAAGCGGTGGATTGCGGTCAAAAAGTTCACAATTTACGCTCTGCGGTGTTGGAGGTATCGGAGAAATGCGAGGTTATCGTTTTTGTCGATTCCGACGCCCGTCCAGGCAAGCATTGGCTTAGCAGCCTTGTCGCACCATTAGAAAATGATTATATAGGCTGTACCACCGGGTATCGCTGGTTTGTACAAAAGAGTGGCGGCCTCTTTACGCATCTTCGCTCTGTTTGGAACGCCTCAATTGCCTCTGCACTGCGAGCTAAAACCGACGGCAATTTTTGTTGGGGAGGTTCGACGGCTATCAGCCGGGAAACGTTTGAAAAACTAGGCGTGCGAAAAAAATGGGAGGGAGTTCTTTCCGACGACTTTGCGCTCACGAACATTTTAAATGCCGAGGGAATGCCAATTGTTTTTGTGCCGCAGTGTCTAACAGCGACCGTTGAGGACGCCACTCTCACGGAATTGCTCGAATTTACAACCCGCCAGATAAAGATCACGCGGGTTTATTCACCACGTTTGTGGAGTGTTTCGGTCATTGGTTCCGTAATATTTACAATAACGTTCTGGGGAGGATTTGCGCTGCTTTTTCTTGTCTCGGGATGGCATTTTTGGGTGACGCTGGTATTTGTCATAAGTTGCTACATTTCTGGAGCAGCAAAAGCGTGGCTGCGTCTCGAGGCAGTAAAGCTGGTATTAGATACTTATCAAGTAGAATTAAAAAGACAGCTTTTTTGGCAGACAACGATTTGGACCATCTCTCCGATCCTTTTTCTTTACAACAATATCCGTGCGATGATCTCGAAAACAATTATTTGGCGGGGAATCAAATATAAATTAAAGTCTGCAGAAGAAACTGTTATTATAAGCCGAACGAAGAAATAGGGTTTGCAGATTCTGGAAAAGATTTCTTTTCGAGGTTCCAATTATTATTATTATTGGGCGCGGGAGGATTGGGTATGATCAAAAGTTTGCTCGGCGACGACGAGAACGAAAAAAAGAAAGAGAATATGAAATCGGCCGATGTCTCAAGAAGCAGCGCTCCCGATTCCAGTAAAATGCTTGATATCGATAGTTTCCAGGTAGAAAATAATGAGCCCTCCAAAGAAAAAATAACTCCTCAGGCGGTTAAGCCTTTTGAAATTGGTGAGCCGACAGGAAAACCTAATGCTGCGCAAGCCGGGGTCAAGGACGAAGCAAGCCGTGAATCGCTTTCGGGCGCCGTTTTGCCCATAATTTCTGAATCGAGAATCACTGACGATATTAATAAACCGGAGTCTCAGACTCAATCTAACTCTCGGAGCCCCTCAGATTCATTCAAAGAAATTGCAGATCATAACGTTACCGATGACACGATAAATATTTCATCGAAAGCCTTTACGCCGGATTCGGCTGGTGAAACTGTTAGAAAAACAGGTCTTGCATGGTCCGCAGCAATTGTTTTGTTCGGCTCGGTCACTTTTATGATGCTTTTAGGTTGGTTTGTCGATCTGACAATCGGAAGCAAACCCTGGGGGATCGTCGGTGGAATCATTCTTGGCGCGATTATTGGGTTTGTGCAATTTTTTAGAACTACGGCTCAAATACTAAATCCGCCCAAAAGCAATCTTAAAAAACACCCGCTGTTCTTGGGTGAGGATGATAACGATTAGATCTCAGAGCTATTTCCCCGACCGTTTCAGCGGTTTTGTACCCATACATTTAGAATATCCCGGAAAAATCGGTTTTTGGCTTTGAAATTCATAGGCGAAGTCGATAAAATGCTTGTTTCGCGATGGGCGAGAAGGTTGAAATTATTGAAAACGAAAGCGAAAACATCGCTCCTATTACCCACCAACGAATTTTGTGGTTAATGGCGTTGATCACCCTGGCCGGGAGCGCGACTGGTGTGTTTTTTGCGTCATGGACCTTTGGTATCGGTGTCTTCTTGGGCGGGCTTTTAGCTTTGTTGAATTATTACTGGCTAAAATATGCGCTTAGCCAAGTTTTCGATATCGCGGCCGCAGGTGAAAAACCGCGGATTTTCGGGGCTCAGTACGTAATTCGATATTTGGTTTTTGGTCTAGTGATCGCTGTTGTCTATTTAACCAAGATTTTGCCGATAGCTTCAGTAATTTTAGGGCTGTCAGGTTTCGCGTTTGCGGTAGTTGTAGAGGGTATTTTACGTATATTTTCTTCGTTTGGTAAAAAGGAAATTTAATAATGTTCTTATTTTCTGAAGGCGGCGGACACCATACTCCGCTTATCGTTGAATTTGTAAATCACTATTTGGGCAAACCGGTGCATGAGTTTCAGATGGCCGTCACGTATCCTGCATGGCAGACGATCTTCGATTTACTTGGTGTTGTAACGACTCCTGAAGCTGTTTTTGGTGAATACACGGTCGAGAATGCGATCCCGTGGTACACGGTCATGTTTGTGATCGCGTGTCTGTTATCAGTTTTTGTGATTTCGATTCTGCGGGGTAAACTTTCGGAAGATGATCCGGGGCACGGGCAATTGACGCTTGAAGCGGGATTTCTTGCGATCAAAGACCTGGTTGTTAGTATAATCGGCGAACACGGATATAAATACTTTCCCGTGGTTGCGACGTTTGCGGTATTGATCTTGATTTCAAACCTAATGGGGCTCTTCCCATTGTTTATGTCGCCGACTGCTCACATCAGCGTGACATTCGCGCTCGGAATTTCGTCTTTCATTTACTACAACTACGTCGGAATTGCCGAGAATGGATTTTTCAAGCATCTTGCGCATCTTGCCGGGCCGAAATTGCCCTTATTAATGATTCCAATAACCGTTTTGATATTTGGGATTGAGCTTGTTAGTAACCTGATTCGTCCGGTGACGCTGGCACTCAGACTCTTTGCAAATATGTTCGCCGATGAGCAGATCGCGATGCAGATTTCCAGCCTGTATGCGCCACTAACGCAGTTTTTACTGCCCGTGGCTATTATGCCTCTTGCGGTTTTCGTGGCGTTTGTGCAGACGTTAGTTTTTACGCTTCTTTCGATGATTTATCTTGGGGAAGTAACACATCATCACGATGATCATGGCGGCGAACATGTTGAGAAAGATACGTCTGCTGTTGGAAAGTCGACTGCAGCGGTTGCGGACGCCGTAGCAGAATCCGTATAGTTTTAGGTTTTTGATTTTTTGATAGGTAAGAAGATTGAGATCGGGGTTAATTAAACTTGCGTTTATATAAGATAGGCCCGCACGCAACAGGAGCTTTGACTCCAACGAGAGTGTAAATCAAGGCATACCGGAAGTGAGGCGAACTCATACCAAGCATGTTTGGGGCTCATTTCGATCTTCGCAAAATAAAAACAGGAGATAAAATAATGAGAAATGTAAAATTTTTGTTCTTTGCGGTTTTGGCGTTGGCCGTTATGGCTGTTGCCGCTTACGGTCAAGACGCGGCTGCGGCAGCCGGTGATAACGAATTCACGGTCAGCGCTGCAAAAGCGATCGGCGGTGGAATCGGTTTTGGCATCGCAGCCGGCTTAGCCGGTATCGGGCAGGGGCTTGTTGGCTCACGAGCCGCTGAAGGCGCTGCTCGCAACCCTGGAGCGGCCGGAACGGTTCAAACCCTTATGATCATTGCGCTAGCTCTGATCGAGTCGCTCGTGCTTTTCGCTTTGCTTATCGTTTTTGTAAAACTCTAGGTAAAACGAACTGTGGATTCGATGTGGGCGAAGTCACGCGGCTTCGTCCGCATTTTTTATTCCAATTTGGGAGTGGCTATGTTACAACTAAAGTGGGGATAACTGAATCAAAACAAGGATTTTTAGTGCAAAATTTACCTTTTAAGATCGTTCCTTACGATATAGAAAAATGATAGACGAATTTATTGGACAAACCTTATCGGACAAATACCAAATTGAAGAGCTGTTACGAGAAAGCGAACTGGGGAAGGTATATCGCGGACACCACCTGTTGATGGAAAAGCCTGTGACCGTGATGATCCTTGCGCCCGCTTTGGCTGTCGACGAGAGCATTGTTGAGAGTTTCTCGATCGAAGCCCGAACCATCTCTCGCCTTTCGCATCCGAATATTTTAAATGTTACAGATTTTGGGCGGGATGAGGACGGTACCGTTTTCATCGTAATGGAAGATGGCGAAGGGAAAAATTTGAAGGAAGTCATTCGTGAGGAAGGCGCATTTTCGGTTGAGCGCGCTGTTAGAATTGCGAGACAAATTGCATCGGGACTTTCTGCAGCGCATGCGAGTGCGATAATTCACGGTCACTTGACGAGCGAGAATATCTTGCTTTCGAAAATGGTTAACGATTCGGAGCTCGCAAAAATTTTTGAGCTTGGCTCTTTTGATTCACATAAAAGAGAAAATTTTGATGAGCAGGATTCTTTGGATAGACTCGCCTACCTGTCGCCGGAACAATGTTCAGCAAGCTCGGAGGTAGATCAGCGTTCCGATATTTACGCGCTGGGCATAATCTTTTATGAAATGTTAGTGGGCGAAGTACCATTTAGCGCAGACAATGCGACCGATCTTATGCTCAAGCATGCGGAAGTTCCTCCTCCTCCGTTTGCCGCCTTTCGGGATGACATTCCAGGCGAGCTGGAACCGATTACGATAAAAGCCCTGGCGAAAAACCCGGATATGCGCTATCAAACTGCAGCGGCTTTCGCAGAAGATCTTGGCGAAGTCTTACTGTTAGACGGTGAAATGGATTCGATAATCATTCAGCAAGCGATTGCTGAAGATGCAGGAAACACAAGCAATATATGGAAGACAGCATTTGTGCTCCTAGCCGGAATTTCGTTATTAGCTTTCGGGATGATCTATTGGACAAATACCAAGCAGACCAATCCGTCGACAGTTCAGCAAGTGGATGAAAACGGGCTTCCCGTTCAGCCTTTAAATCCGGCAACGGGGCTCAACGAGCAAAATTTACCGAATATCGCCGATTATCCGACAAATTCGCTTGATCCAAATGATCCGATGATTCAGCCGGATATTGGAGGCGATGGTTATGATCCTTGGCGAACTCCGGGAACGCCGCCTGGCGGTGTACCCTCATACCAACCGTTGGGTCCAGGCGAAAACACCGTCGTTATTCCTGGAGATTCAGGCAGTATTTTTACTCAGGATGAACCCGTCGGTTATGACGAAAAGGGGAATCCGATATATCTGATTAGGCGTCCGGTTGCGAATCCTACTCCGGCGACCAAAACTGACGGAGAAAAGACAAAGCCTGAAAACGACGGAAAGACTCCGGCGAAAACGGATGACAAGATTCCTCCGAACCCGGACACAAAGCCGACTGTGAAGCCTGAAACTAGGACAGATAAACCGGCAAAGGATCAAACACCTGCCAAACGACCCGAAGCAAAACCCTCGCCGGCGGCAAACAATAAGAATTTAAAAAGTGGCGATGAGCGGGACACTTAAGTCTTAGTTTTGCGTTCTCGTTTGAAAACTGCGGTGATTATTTCCCGCAGTTTTTTTTCGTCGTCGAAGACCATTTCATTTTCAACGACGTAGCACGGGCGGCAGAATTCAACTTGGGAAAGTTTTACAGCGTCTTTCGCTGTCGTTAAGTAGATATCCGCGCCGTGCGCTTCTGCGGCGGATTCGAGTTTTTGAAAATCTCGTTTGGTGTAAGCGTGGTGGTCGGGAAATGCTTTCGTTGAGGAAATTGTGAAGTTGGATCTTGTTAATTGGCGGAAAAAATTATCGGGGTTTCCGATAGCACAGAAAGCCAACCCATTTTGGGTGGCTGGGTCGAGAATCGGTGCATCGGTATTCTTCAAAAAATCTTCGAGGTTGAGAACCTTTGATACAACATTCTCGCTAATCACAATTGGGGCAGATTCATTAAATTTGCGAATTTTTGTTTTCAACGGCTCGATGGAATGTACGAGATTTGCCCGGGAAATAATAAATAGATCGGCACGTCTGAGATTCTTGATCGGCTCGCGAAGAATTCCAAATGGAAGCGTTTTTTCATTTCCAAAGGGATTGGTTGCATCAATCACGACAATATCAAGATCGCGATGTGCCTTTCGGTGTTGAAACGCGTCATCCAGAATAAATGCAGTGATTCCGTGAGTTTCAACCGCCCATTTTCCCGCGCTTACGCGATCGGCATCCGAAATGACGATTGCTTTTCCGATAAGTTTTGAGGCAAGTTCGAAGGGTTCGTCACCGCTTTGATTCACATTCGCAAATAGTTTTTCGCCATCAGAGACCAAAACTCTCTTCTTTCCATTTTCACGTTTATAGCCGCGCGAGATTATACACACTTTTTCACCCATAACGGCGAGAGTCTCGGCGATATAGGCGACAAGCGGAGTTTTTCCCGTACCGCCAACGGTGATATTTCCGACAGAAATCACCGGTGCGCCAAGAGTATGAGATTTCAGAGTGCCGTTTTCATATCGCGCATTTCTCGCATCTATGATCTTGCCGTAAAGCCAGCCAAGTGGTGACATAATTAGGCAATTATCAAGTTCATTTGCGAAAATCGCAATGTTGACGGCTATTTTTTATTGGTGGTTTGGATCAGGCGGTCGAGTTTGATACGGGCTGAGCCGCTGTCAATACTTTGCTCTGCTAGACGCGCAGCGTACATGGGGTCATCGGTTTTCCCGCCGATGACGAGAGCTGCTGCGGCGTTTATAACCACGAGTGAACGCGCTTCATCACGGCGTTTGCTTTCGAGGACGTCGCTAATTATTTGGGCACTTGCGGCAGGACCATCCACGCGTAGGTGTTTAATACTCCCGGTTTGAAGGCCAAAATTTTCGGGGGAGATCTCAAACGTTCGAATTTTCCGCCCCGTAACTTCGGCAATACGCGTTTTTCCCGAAAGCGTAATTTCATCAAGTCCATCCGAACCATGAACTACCCATGCGTGGCTCCTTCCCAGCCAAGCGAGAGCCTGTGCCAGCGGCTCGACAAGCGACGGATGCCACACACCAAGAAGTTGTCGCGGCGCATTAGAGGGATTGGAAAGCACGCCGAGAAGATTAAGGCTCGTGCGTATTCCCAGACCCCGTTTGACGTCGCCAACCCGAAGCAGCGAAGGATGGAATTTTGGGGCAAACAAAAAACAAATTCCGGCTCCATTAAGGCAAGCTTGCGCCACTTTGGGCTCGCCCGTAACTCTTACGTCGAGTTGATTTAGCACGTCGGCACTCCCCGAGTTGCTTATGACAGCGCGGCTCGAATGTTTGGCAACCGCCAAACCGGCACCGGCAATCACAAATGCGGCGGCGGTTGAAACATTAAAAGTTTTTGCCGGGCTCGAACCCGTTCCTGATGTGTCGATAAAGTTTTTGTGATGGGTAGACAATTTTACCGCTTGCTCGTTCATCGCCCTGGCCATTCCGGCAAGCTCTTCGAACGTTTCCCCTTTACTTCCGAGCGCAACGAGCGACCCGGCGATTTGCTCGCGGAGAGCATCTCTTGACGTTAGTTCCCGAAAAAACTCTGCCGATTCCTTAAACGAGAGATTTTCCCCGCGCATTAAACGGGCGAGAAAGTGATAAAGAGGCGTGTCAGCTTGTTTATTCACGGCAGATTTCGGGCATCATTGAGCCAATGCGACCAGGCATAATAAAATACTAACTTAGGAAAATGTGATTCGAAACAATCTTCGGAAACTGCGAATCGTGATAACGGATGGAAGGTAAGTGGCGCTAAAACGCTCATCATTACTATCTCAGAAATTAAGGAAGTTTTGCAAGAGCTTTTTACCATCGGAAGTTAAGATCGACTCAGGGTGAAACTGAACACCTTCGATTTCAAAGTCTTTATGTCGAAGCCCCATGATCAAACCATCATCAGTTTCCGCCGATATTTCGAGACAATCAGGAAGCGTTTCGCGCTCTACTATCAGAGAATGATATCTGCCGACTTCGAGCGAATCTGCGACGCCTACAAAGACCCCTTTTTTGTCGTGTTTGATTGTGGATGGTTTGCCATGGATAGGCTTCGGAGCTCTCACCACATTCCCGCCGAATACTTGTCCAATCGCCTGATGTCCCAGACAAACTCCCAAAATCGGAAGCTTACCAGCGAATTTCTTCAAAACTTCCATTGAGATTCCGGCTTTTTCCGGCGTTCCCGGTCCGGGCGAGATCATGATCCGATCGGGGTTGAGATCTGATTCTATCTGCTCGATAGTTATTTCATCGTTTCGGAAAATCTTCATCTCGGCACCAAGTTCACCGCAATATTGAACGAGGTTGTATGTGAAGGAATCGTAATTGTCTATTATTAAGAGCATTTGCGAACTATCCCAAAGCGGTTCCCGTCAGCCAATGTCCGCCGTCAACTACAAGCGTCACGCCGTTAATATAACTTGCCGCATCCGAACACAAAAAAATCGCCGATTCTTCAATATCTTTTATTCGACCAAATCGTTGGAGCGGAATTTTCTTTGTCAAAGCGTCCTTCATTTGCGGAGGCAGGAGTCGTTTCATTCCCTCCGTGTCCTCAATCGGCCCCGGCGCGATTCCGTTTACGCGGATTCCGTAGCGTCCCCATTCAACGGCAAGACTTCGGGTGATCGAGTCCACTCCGGCTTTCGCCGCTGATACGTGAATTTGCATTGGGGTTGCGGCTAAGTGAAGGGTTGCGGAAATGTTTAAAATTTGACCTTTGTTTACTTTCAACTGGTCAAAGGCGGCGCGGCAAACGTTAAAGGTTCCTTTTGTGTCGATATCCACAACCGTTCCGAAACCATTAGAAGAAAGTTCTTTTGCCAGACATAGGAAATTTCCCGCCGCGCCGTTTACGACGATGTCGATTTTACCGAATGTTTCGACACTTTCGCGTAACGCTTTATCCACCGCTTCGTAATCACGAACATCTGCTGCAACAGCAAAACACTCGCCGCCGTTATCTTCGATAACTTTTTTCATCGGCTCAAGGTTTTCGATTTTTCTTGAAGTGATAGCGACCTTCGCTCCATTTTCCGCAAGCGCTCGCGCAACTCCGCCTGTGATACCCGTTCCGCCGCCTGTTACAAACGCAACTTTTCCCTGTAAAATGTTCTCTGCAAAAATTTTATCGCTCATATTGATAAAATTTTATCATAGAGCAGGATTCGAACGGAGTAGTCGAGATCAAAAATTTGCTTCGTAAATTAATTGATTTTAGAGAGCCGCCGTCGAGGTTTTTACTTATTTTTACGGCGTCCTTAGCTACGGTTGTTTTTGTTTCATGTGCCAGCGAAAGAATTGATTTGCGCACGCTTGTTCCCTCGGAAACAATTGTATATCTCGAAACCGACAACCTCGGAAACGTACTAAATTTGATTTCCGAAAATGAAAATTTCCGAAAATTTTCAACGTCTAAACCTGATTTTGCAACCCTCGAAGGAATTCAAGTTGCGATTGCGGTCACCGATTTTGAAACAAGCGAAAAATCCCTCACAAACCAGAATTCTATTTTGAACTTCACCCCTAAATTTGTTGCGGTTGCCGAAACCCATGCATGGAGTTGGCAAGTCGAATCGCTTGTAGAGAACCAGATTCAAGGGTTTGTGCGTAAAGTGTTTAGCGGGAAAGTCAAATCGATGCGGACCGAAGAAAACGGTATCAGTCGGTTTGTATGGAGTGCCGAAGACGGCAGAAAAGCTTTCGCCGCGATTTCGGGAACAACAGTTTTCTTCAGCAATGACGAAGCGGCGATTAACAGTTCCATTTCGGTCGCAAACGGAACCGGTAAGAGCCTGAAAACAAATTCTGAGCTCGCAGCCTCTTATAAAGAACGAAAAGGTGAGCTCGCGTTTGGCTATGTCTCGCGAACGGGAATTGCGAAGATTGCGGACATATTTGGGGTTTCGGTCGCCGTTAGGCAAACGGAGGATGAGGATTCACGCAGCGCAATTTCACAAATCCTGTCGAAAGTGTTGCGAAATTTAACAGAAGAAATTGTCTGGACCGCTAACGCAAAAGACGGGAAGTTCGAAGATAGAGTTTTTATCAAAACCAAGAGCAACGCAGCCGAGGTTTTTGGCCAAACGATTGTACCCGGGGGCGGGGCTGATCAAAATATATATAACTTTGTGCCGAGGGATGTTCATTCTATTACGCGATATGACCTAAAAAATCCACAGGTAGCGTTTCGAAGTCTTCTCCTGGTTCCTGCAAGAAGTGTTGATCCGGTTGAGGGAAGATTAATAGCGGCATTTTCAAATTCGCTCTTAGAGCCTTATGGAATTGTCGATGCCGAAGGATTTTTGAGCGGAATCGGCTCAACAATAATTACGGCTCAGATCGATGAAGAAGGAGAAAAAACAATTGCTATTGTAGAAGTTAAGGATCGCGAGAAAGTATATGAAACAATTTCGAATGAATTAGGGATTAGAAACCCGACCGATGAAGTTGGAGATACGGAGATACGTCATTCGTCGGATGGAGAATTCTCTTCGGCGTTTCTCGATGGGTTTTTAATTTTGGGAAACTCCGAAACCGTTACGAGTGCACGAAATATTTGGCGCGAGCGGAAGTTGACACCAGCAGATCCCCGTTTCCCGCTTTTTAACAAACTCGTCGCGGGCGATGCACCTTCAATTACATTTACTAAAGATCCAGAAATCACGAAACGGGTGGTTCGCGTTCTTGGCAAGCCGACCGGAAAGCCAGGTACGGCACCGACGTCAAATACTCTGACAGAAACCCGATTTACGAAAAATGGAATTGAACGTCGATATGTATCTGATTTCGGAATTATCGGAACACTTATTTCGCAGTTTGATTCGGAGTAGATCGGCGCCGGTATTATTTCTTTTTAGCATTTCGTTTCAATTTCCAGGCATTTGCTTCGATCCACGCTTCGGCTTCATCAAAATACATAAATTTTTCTTCGTCTTGTTTAAATTCGGGTGTGTGATTATAACGTCTTCCGTTCAGATGTTTTGTCGGATGTTTTATATGAAGCATTTCATGATAGACAACATATTCGACAACAAATTTCGGAACGTTTATGTCATCTAAACTTCGGCTTATCGTTATTGATTGATGGGTTGAATCGTAATGACCGAGTCTTCGAAAGGTTTTTCGAGCGGACCATGTAAGGACGGGTTTAGGAATTGTACTCTGGAAATAAACCAGATTTAGTTTTCCGAAAATGTGTTCAAGATCAAAACATTGGCCTTTTGCGGATGTGGTCATTTTGCGACCTTTTCTTCGTTTGTTTTCGATCGCAAGCTTTTGAAAACCGTCGGAATTCGTAAACCTTCGATAGGAATCGCGGGCACCAGTTGGTACTTTTTTTCCGAGAAGCTTTGCGACTAAAATAAAGGCGAGTGAACGATGGGCGTCAGGTGTCGCGTGCTCAAAAAGGTCGGAAATGCGGATGAGAACCTTACCTTCACGTATTCGGATCGTATGATTTACACCGACATACGGGTAATATCGCAACTCGATTTCAGCGGGCACTTTTGAGCGCTTGAAAACGCGGAAAGCTTCCCGATAGAATTCCAAGGCATCGGTAAGGTCAAAATCCGCGGAGCTGTTTATCATAGTTTAACACTTTATTCTTGACATTGCGGGGGTGAAAATGCTACTTATTTGAATAGGAAGCATATCGTATTTCTGATATGCGATAAACTCACCGACCACTTAAAAGATGTCAGCAGGTGTTAATAACTCAAATTCGGAAAAGATACACAATTTTCCCAGCACCCGCGGGCAAGCAATCCTGTCAGCAATTGTCAGTGAACATCTCACAAGCGGTCAGCCAGTAGGGTCAAAGGCGATTGCAGAAAGATTCGCAGACAAATCCGGTTTAAGTTCGGCAACGATTCGCAACGTAATGGGCGAATTAGAGTCGTTGGGACTGCTTGAGCAGCCTCACACATCAGCCGGAAGGGTTCCAACTGACGAGGGATATCGGTTTTACGTTGATAATTTGTTGGGAATTTTGAGTCTTTCAGATCAGGATTTACGTTTAATAAACGACGAACTTGGCCTTGGGGATTTGAACAACAAAGAAACGCCAGACCGTTTAATGGAACGAACTTCACAATTGCTATCTGCTCTTTCAAATAATATTGGAATCGTCGTTTCGCCATCTCTGGCAAACGATCGATTGCAGCACATCGAATTTGTCAATCTTTCCGACAAACGCGTTTTGGTTGTGCTGGTTTCGTCGCCGAATATAGTTCATAACAAGCTTATTCGGTTGAATGAAGCTTTTAGTCAGGACGAACTTGATCGAACTGCACGCTATCTGAACGTTGAATTTATGGGAAAGAGTCTTCTGACGATTCGCGCCGAGATCTTGGCTCGAATGCATGAAGAGAAGGCACTTTTCGATGGATTACTGCAGACCGCAATGATACTTTGCTCTCAGAGCATCGAGAATGAAACCGACAATCAAGGCGAGGTTTATGTTGACGGTACGTCAAACATTCTCAACAAAGGTGATTTTTCCGATGATCTTGAGCAGCTTAGAACTCTTCTTAAAACAATCGAAGAGAAATCGAGGCTTGTTGAAATTCTGAGCCAATGCATTACGCAGGATAAAACAATCAGCGATGATGTACAGGTTGTGATCGGAAGCGAAAATTCCGCGATACCCTTCAAAGATTGTGCGTTGATTACCGCACCCTACCGAATCGGAAACGGTTCTGCAGTTGGAACGTTGAGTGTATTGGGTCCGACCCGGATTGAGTACGCGAGAATGATTTCAGTAGTCAGCTATTTGGCACGAACGCTTGAGAAAATTTTGCTCGAGGATTCGAAAAGTCAAATATGATCCCCGGATAGTAAAAACGAATAAACCCCAATATTTAGGCTACATCCCAAACTAATGAGTGTTAATAATACTGAAAATGAAGAGCAGATAGATTCGTCGTCGGTCGATAACTTCATCAAAGAGCTCGAAGCGAAAGAAAAGGATCTGGATATTTCTTCGGATCTCGTGATCGAAGTTGAGGACTCCGATGTCGAACACGACAACATTCACGATTCATTTATTCCGGCTAATCCTTCAAGCCCCCTTCCTACAGCTAGCTCGAACGGTTTCATGGACGAAGTCCTCGACACATCACATAGCCGGGAAAAGGAAACAAAGGAAAAGATTAACAAGCTAACTGAAGAACGCGATACGTTGAAAGAAGCATTGCTTCGGCGGTCACGCGATTTTGAGAATCATCGCCAACGCACGGAGCGGGAAAGAAGCGAAACATTTGCAAGTATTGTATGTAATCTCGCCGGTCAAACACTACCGGTAATCGACAACTTGAATCGGGCTCTGGACGCATTTTCTGATACTAATGGGAAAGACAGAGAACGAGATTTTCAGACATTTCTCGAAGGGATCGTACTCGTTAATCAACAGCTCAACAAAGTTCTTTCAAGTATGGGCGTTCAGCCGATTCCGGCAATAGGACAACCGTTTGATCCAAAATATCATGAAGCAGTTGAAACGGAGGAGACTGATGAGTTTCCGCCAAAAACCGTAATGTCAGAAATCCTGCGAGGTTATAAGGTGGACGACCGCGTCATTCGGGCTTCTATGGTAAAAGTCTCTTCCGCGAAATCTCCGGAGGAACCTAAAAATTAACCACCACATTTTTAGTATTCAATAATAAAACAATCAAGGAAAATAATATGAGTAAAGTTATCGGAATAGATTTAGGCACGACCAACTGCTGCGTTTCCGTAATGGAAGGCGGTGCAGTCCAGATTATTCCAAACAAAGAAGGCGGGCGCACAATGCCGTCAACGGTTGGTTTCACGGAAAAAGGCGAGCGATTGGTCGGGCAAATTGCAAAACGCCAATCTGTAACGAATCCAACTAACACACTCTATGCGGTCAAAAGGCTTATCGGGCGTAAATTTGATTCCGAAGAAGTGGAAAAAATGCGCGAAACTGTGCCATTTGAGATCGTGGCATCGGGAAATGGCGATGCTCATATCAAGGTTCTCGAACAGGTTTATAGTCCGCCGGAAATTTCGGCCATCGTGCTGCAAAAACTTAAGGAATCCGCAGAGGAGTTTCTTGGCACTTTGGTGACGGAAGCGATTATCACGGTTCCGGCATACTTCGACGATATGCAGCGTCAAGCCACAAGAGATGCCGGTAAAATTGCCGGGCTTGAAGTGGAGCGAATCATAAATGAGCCTACGGCTGCCGCGCTCGCATATGGTTTCGATAAAAAGGAATCCGAGCGTGTTGCAATCTACGACCTTGGTGGTGGTACGTTTGATATTACCATTCTAGAAATGAACGATGGAGTCTTCGAAGTTTTATCGACCTCTGGAAATACGTTTCTTGGCGGGGAAGACTTTGACCAACGAATAATCAACTGGCTCGTTGATAATTTTAAGAAGGAGCACGGAGTGGATCTTAAAGAAGATCGTCTGGCGCTGCAGAGATTAAAGGAAGGAGCAGAAAGGGCGAAATGCGAGTTGTCGTCTGTTATGGAAACGACCATTAATCTGCCGTTCATCGCTGCAGATGCTGAGGGACCAAAACACGTAAATACAGTATTAACAAGAGATAAATTTGAGGAGCTCGTTGGAGATTTGGTCGAATCGTCCGTTGAGCCGTGTCAAAAAGCTCTATGGGACGCAAAGCTCGAACCGGGTGATATAGATAAGGTAATCCTTGTTGGCGGGCAAACCCGGTCTCCGGTGATTACCAAAACCGTGACGGAAGTCTTCGGAAAAGAGCCTTCAACCGAAATTAATCCGGACGAAGTAGTAGCGATGGGAGCGGCGGTTCAGGGCGGCGTTTTAACCGGTGACGTAAAAGATATTGTTTTGTTGGACGTTTTGCCGTTATCGCTTGGTCTAGAAACGCGCGGAGGCTTATTCGTAAAATTAATCGAACGAAATTCAACTATTCCGCTTAAGAATTCGATGACATTTACTACCGTTGTCGATAATCAGCAAACCGTTGAAATACATATTTTGCAGGGAGAGCGTGAAATCGCGGGCGAAAACCGAAGTCTCGGAAAATTCGAGCTCGTTGGAATACCCCCTGCGGCACGCGGAGTTCCGCAAGTTGATGTTGAATTCGAAGTGGACGCAAATGGGATCGTAAATGTATCCGCGAAAGATAAAATGACTGGTCTCGAACAGGCGATGCAGGTTACTCCGTCGTCCGGACTTTCAACGGACGAAATTGATCGACTTATTATGGAAGCTGAAAAATCTTCTGAGGATGATCGTGCCGCGAAAACTCTTATTATGGAGCGTAATCGGGTTATGTCGCTTGTCGAAAATACGCGAAAAACTATTGCAGAATTTGGTAAAACCTTAGCTCAAGATCAACAGAATGAGATAATCGGGGCGTTAAACCACGCTGAAGGAGTTGCCAACGGCGACGACGTAGAGGCGATTCGTATGGCTGCTACTGAGGTAGAAGCCGCAGCTGCTAAACTGACTGAATCATTGATGGCAATGGCTTAAGTTTCGGACTTGAGAAAACCCGTCAATTATCGCAAAATTATAGAACGCTGGTCCGATTGTTTGGGCTGGCGTTCAGTTTGTTTCTGCCTATTCTTTTGGAGACAGACTTAAAATAAAAAAATTTAGTTATGAGCAAACGCGACTATTACGAAATACTTGGTGTGGATAAGAAATCCACTGACCGTGAAATAAAAACCGCATATCGAAAATTGGCTGTTAAGTATCATCCGGACAAGAACCCCGGAGATACCGAAGCGGAGGATAAGTTTAAGGAAGCAGCAGAGGCTTATGCCGTGCTTTCCGATTCGAGCAAACGTTCGCGATACGATCAATTTGGCCATTCCGGTTTTGGCGGAGCAGGGTTTGATCCGGGATTCACGAATATCGAAGATATTTTTGATTTATTCGGTTTTGGCGATATGTTTGGCGGCGGACGTTCCAGGCGTTCAAGTGTTCAAAGGGGAGCTGACCTCAGATACGATTTTCAGATCACTCTGGAGCAGGCAGCCAAAGGAACCGAAGCCCAATTAAAAATACCGAGACTCGAAGCGTGCGGGGAATGCGATGGAAAAGGAGCCGAAAAGGGCACTTCGGCCGAGACTTGCGTCACGTGCTCAGGTTCAGGACAAACGAGATATCAGCAGGGCTTCTTCAGCGTGATGCGTTCTTGTCCGAATTGTGGCGGAAATGGGCAAATTATCAAACATCCTTGCAAGGAATGTTCGGGTGCGGGGCGAATCGAAAAGCAAAAAGAACTCGAAATCAAAATACCGGCCGGCGTCGAAACCGGTTCACGCTTGAGGATTAGCGGAGAAGGCGAGGCAGGTGTAAATGGCGGATCGAAGGGAGACTTGTACGTAGTTATCCACGTTGCCGAGCACGAAAACTTTGAGCGACAAGCTTCTAATCTTTACACATCAGCGCCGATATCCTTTACCCAGGCCGCTTTGGGTGCTGAGATTGAAATTAACACCTTAGAAGGAACGGAACCCCTAAAGATTCCTGCGGGAACACAGACAGGAACGGTTTTCAGGATCAAAGGGCAAGGAATGCCGAGTCTGAGCGGAGGCGGCAAAGGTGATCTTTTCGTTGCGGTCACGCTAATTACACCAAAGACTTTGAATCGCGAACAACGAAAATTGCTTGAAGAACTCGCTGAGATCGAGGACGTCGATTTTGCCGAAGAAGGATTTATGGATAAGGTGCGGAATATATTTAGTTAACGGGTACATAAGCAATAGAACCGCACAATTGAATATTTAAATTGTGACAAACAATTGGAAGTCCGTTTTGTGTTTCGCTGTTATCGCTGGATTTGCGGTAGTTTTACTCGCGATAATTCCCCAGATATATTTCCAATACCATCGTTCGGAAAACTATAATGGAAGCACGTTTTTGTATAATGGCGACGAGGTTTATTATGCATCCTACCTACAGTTTATAATAGATGGGAGGCCTCGGAAAGGAAACCTGGTCGTCGGCGAGGAAGTGCCGCAAGGATACGAAACTTACTTTTCGATTCAGTTTATTCCTGCTTATTTGGTAGCCTTATTCTCGAAACTTTTTGGAGTTTCAGCGGACGGTTCGTTTATTTTTCTTTCCGTTATTTTTGGGTTTTTGAGTGGATTGAGTGTCTTTTTCTTCTTTTTAAAACTTACGGAAAATCCATACTATTCTCTTTTTGGCACGCTTTTTCTGATTGTTTTTGGTTCCGCAGCCGCAGGGATTTCATTGCTTAAAGAAGCTTTTGGCTTAGGTCCCTCTCCATTTTATCTTACTTTTCTTCGAAGATACGTACCGCTTATTTCGTTTCCATTTGTATTTCTTTTAATATATTCAGTCTGGGCTGCAATGACTGCCATCGTGATCCGGTCAATACGGATCAACTCAGTGATTGCGTCCCTATCTTTTTGCGTAATTGTCTATTCATATTTTTATTACTGGACTGGGATGCTTGCTTGGCTACTTTGCGTTCTGTGTTTGCTTCCGATATGTCGGGGGAGGGACGCTCGCAAGCGAATAAAACTTTTTGTTATTCCATTTTTGGCAATAACTGCTGTTTTTTGCATCCCATATTGTTTGATGCTTCTCAATCGCAACGCGCTATCTGATAACTCGATGTTGTTAGAGCACACCCGAACAATTGTTTTGCTGCGTCCAACTGTGTTAGTTGGCATCGGTATCATCTTATCAACTTTGTTTTTCGTTTGGGTAAAACGTCTGAGGTTGAATCAACCCACTACGCTTTTTGTCTTATCGTTCGGATTCCTCCCTTTGGTCGTTTTTAACCAGCAGGTTTTGACGGGCGTTGCGATTCAGCCATATCACTATGAGCGGTACTTAGTGAATTATACAAATTTGGCAGCAGTAGTAATTATTATATTTGAGCTTTATCGGGGTCGGATTCACAATATGAAATCGTACATTTGGGTTTTATTCTCACTCATTTTATTTGCGTGGGGTGTTGCGGAAATGCACAGTTCAGCGAAGAAGTTTTATTGGTACGGCGTTGAAAGAGATAACGGGTCGATTGTAAGTAAACGTTTACGGCAAATAGCGAATCGGGGCGCCCACTCCAAACAAGCCGCTCGAACACTGAATTTTGACTCAATTCAGGGCGCGAATCAAACTACATTTGCTTCGACAGACGTCCTTTGGGCTGAGCATCTTCCTTATTTATTGGGCATGTCGGAAGTTGAGAAACGACAGAGATATTTTATAAATCTTTATCTTCAGGATAAATCCGAAGACTGGATTGAGCAGCGACTTGAAAATTGTCCGAATGAGCCGTGTCGAGTTTTGATCGGTCAACAAGTTAATCGGACTCTAATGATCAATCCGCCTACGACTAGTCACAAAACCGTAAATGGTTTGGTTGCAGAATATAGGGAATTTTTAAAGAATATAAACCAAAGGTTAATTGAGCAAAACAAAGTTTCGTTCGTTGTCGTGAGAGAGCGCTCGAAGAATAGTTTTGAGAAACTAGATATGTGGTACGAACGATATAAAGAAGAAAAGCTAGGGAATTATTCGATTTACTTTGTAAGATTAAGGAACCATTACTAATTTAACAAAGCATTCCGAACTTTTTCGCTAACCGCTTTCCCATCAACAGTTTTACCACTTAGTTTTTCGAGTGTCATCTTCATCACGTTTCCCATATCCTTCATCGAATTCGCACCGGTTTCGGCAATCGTTTCCGTTACGGCTTGCGCGATTTCTTCTTGCGTTGCCGATTGGGGAAGATATTTCTCGATAAACTCAATTTCGCTGATTTCTTTTTCCGCCAGTTCATTTCGACCGGCGTTTTTATATTGATCCGCCGAGTCACGCCGCTGCTTTACCAGGGTGTTAAGAGCTTTGGCGACCTCATCGTCGGTAAGCGGCTCTTTCTTATCAATTTCCTTGTTCATCAAATTTGCTTTGATCATCCGAAGCACGGAAAGCCTTTCCGTATCTTTCGTTTTCATTGCCGTTTTCATATCTTCCGAAATCGTATCTTTAAGACTCATACTAATTTACCAATCGTCCTGAATAATTTATCATTTGTTTTCCGGTTAATAGTAAATCTTAGATGTTGAATGTTCAATGACCAAACTCCGTTGGCGATATGGAATAGTAGCCGGAATATTTTTGGCGATTTTTGCGACCTATCCGCAGATGAAAATGTGGTATGCGCAGGGTGATAGCTGGAACGGTCACTACGCGTATAACGACATTGACGAGGTCGCTTATGCCGGATATTTAAAAGCACTCATCGATGGCAGGCCTCGGAAAAACGATCCTTACACCGGACGTGACGATTCCGAGAGTTCGCCTCAGCCGGAATCTCTGTTTTCGATTCAGTTTGCCGCACCCTATACAATTGCGATGCCTGCCCGGATACTGGGAATATCCGCTCCGACTGCGATGACCATTGCAGGTGCATTGTTCGGCTTCTTAGCCGCTCTAGGCTGCTTTTGGATTATTGGGCTGATCGTAGACGATTCGCTATTTGCAATGATGGGAGCGTTGGTCGTGCTCTGCGGAGGCGCATTAGCGGCTGGCGAGGGAGCAATCGGGGAGATACTAGGCACCGGGTTTGCTTACCCATACTTTCCGTTTTTACGACGTTATGTGCCGGCGGTTCCATTCCCCGTGTTCTTTGTTTTTATTACGTCGATATGGCTCCTTCTTCGAAGCGAATCCCGAAACAGGCAATATATTTTTGGAATGATTGCGTTCGTAAGTTTTACATTCCTTGTTTTCTCGTATTTTTATATATGGACGACCGCTGCGGCCTGGGTGGTGTGTTTGACGATCCTCTGGTTAATATTTCGATCGGAAGATCGATTGTCGGGCTTTCTACGTTTATTTTCATTAGGAGTCGCTTGTCTTTTTCCGCTCGCAGCCTATGCGTATTTGTTGGCGTCGCGTGCAAAATCTATGGACAACGTTCAGCTTTTAGTCGAAACGCATCAACCGGATTTGTTCCGGTTCCCGGAGTACATTAGTTTTGCAGTTATATTTTTATTAGGCGTCGGCGGAATTACCCGCGCGATCAGTTTTAAGTCACGAAAAATAATTTTTGTGCTGTCATTAGCTCTTGTTCCGATCATCGTTTTCAATCAGCAAGTTATCACCGGACAATCTCTCCAACCGATACACTATCAGGTTTTTATTGGCAATTATGTCGCCGCACTTTCACTCGTAGTCGCCGTTGGACTTTTTTGGGGTAAAATTACTCAAAAGCGCGAAAGGTTGGCGAATCTCTTGGCGATTGTGATTTCCTTGACTGCCGTGGTTTGGGGATTCGTGGAATGTCATTACACCGTTCGCGTTTTGGATCAAGCGAATATAATTCGCGACAACGGTATGCCATTGGCAAGAAGGCTGCGAGATCTCGAAAGTGGTAATCCAAACCCTCATTCGGCGACAATTTTTTCACTTGGAAATTTGCAGAGTGATGATTCGCCGACCGTTGCGCCGCAAAATGTACTTTGGTCCCGACATCAACACGTTTTCGCAGGCCTTTCGTGGCAGGAAAGCAAAGAAAGATATTATCAGTATCTTTATTACCAGAACCTCGACGAGGAATGGCTGGAAACACGCTTGAAGAACAGGGATTTCGTTTCGATGATTTCGCTATTCGGATGGGGTCGGCATTCAAACAGGTTAAGCAAAAAAGCAAAGCCCTTAAGTCTTCGGGAAATAAAAGACGAGGTACAACGATACAAGCGCTTTATCGAAAATTTCACAAGGGAGCAGGCTGAAAAACCGAGACTGAGCTATCTGGTGATTCCGAAGGATTGGAATCCGAATCTTCAAAACCTCGAAAAATGGTACGAACGCGATGCCGGAGAGACGGTAGGAATTTATCGTTTGTATAAACTCAAGATTAAATAATAAAGAATTTAGATGACAAAAAAACCGCCTGAAAAGGCGGTCGTTTTTTTTATTGCGTTAGACTAGCTGCTTATGCGGCTAGAAGATCATTCGAAACTTCTGCAAATACTCTTCTACCGTTTAAGGCGTCATCTATGATTTCTCTGACGGCTGAAGCATCAGGATTTACGTCCATTCTTGCACAGGCTCGTAAGTGTCTGATGATTCCCTCAGATGCAATTTCTAAGGCATCTCCCGCCAATTTCGAAAAACGACGCGCTTGAATATGGTCTATTTGCAAGATTCTATCCTGCAATGTCATTGGTTTAGCTGCTGCTGCCACGTTTGTTTCTCCTCCCTTTGTATATGGAAAAATCATTTGTTATTAATAAAAATCGAAGCTTGTGAAAATTATCTCAAACTTCCGTAAAACTCCCATCAAATCATCTATCTAAAACATAAAATTGCTGACTAATAATGAGGAAATCTAGGCTGAAAAAGCAAGCTAGAAATAATATCGGGTAACTCTATTGCTTTCAAAAAAATTTATCTTAACAGAAATTTAACTCTTTGTCACGATTTTTTTTCAAACTGCTTTTAATGGAAAAACGCCAACAAGCATAAGCTTATCGGCGTTTTTCTATCTTATCTTGCTAATTCCGAAGTTAAGCAACCGAATCTTTCATTGCTTTACCAACACGGAATTTAACTGTTGTCTTAGCTGGAATTTTGATGGGCGCGCCAGTGGCCGGGTTGCGACCTGTGCGGGCTTTTCGCTTTGTTTTTACAAGTTTACCAAATCCAGGAATTGTAAATTCACCATTTTTCTTAACTTCCTTCATCGCAAGCGCCGAAAGAGTATTGAAAAATTCTTTAGCTTGAACCTTGGTCAAGCCTGTTTTATCAGCCATGTGGCCAACGATTTCTGTTTGTGTCAAACGAGCCATAATTATTCTGTCCTCCAAAAGTTTATGTTTTGTAAAAAACTTATTTGTTATTTATCAGTAACCGCCCCAATAATGCAAACGGTAAGGGGAATATCTATACATTTTAATGTAATAGATGGTCGGGGCGGCAAGATTCGAACTTGCGACCTCACGGTCCCAAACCGTGCGCACTACCAGGCTGTGCTACGCCCCGGATTTTTGAAGCGTCCCGCAAGTGGAACCGACTCAAAACCCGAATTTTATAGGCGAAAACGCAATTGGTCAAGCTAACAATCAGGAAATACAGTCAAATAACGGAATTATTTTTTTCAATGCGATTGCGCGATGGCTGACTCTCTGTTTTATTGAGTCATCTAATTCCGCGAAAGTTTTATCAAAACCTTCCGGGATAAAAATCGGATCGTAGCCAAATCCGTTATCACCTCTGGGCGAGAAAGATATATTTCCCAAACAAATACCCTCGGATCTAAAACGGATTGTTCCAAACTTATCGGAAACACTTATCGAGCAAACAAAACGCGCAAGTCTATTCGTATCAGGGACTTCCGC
>JBGTGX010000120.1:0-2668 GCA_041746475.1 Pyrinomonadaceae bacterium
ATAATTAGCTAACCGTATTTGTAAATACTTTCCTTAAACAAAGCTTGACTCTTTAGAAGACAAAATTTCAAATTCCATGCTCGTCAGACGAGCCACATAGATCCAAAACACCATCAAACCGACCGCCAAAATTGAAAGCCAACGAACATTTTGAAGACTTACATGCGTTACTAAAACGAGATTCAAAACGACAGCGAAGCCTTTTGCAAAACGCTGGATAAATAGATCAATAACTGATTTTGCAGCGACTCGTTCCTCAGCATCAGTCGGAACATAAAGAGTTTCTTTGGCGGATTGGTTGACGGAATAATTTAAGGCATTATCGCTGACCGAAAGAAACATAGCACTTCCGACCGTCGGAATTAATAAAAAGCCGATCGAGCCGAACATCGTTGCAAACGGTAATATGAGTAAGGCTATTCCGATTCCCCAACGATTGATCACCCATCCGGTAACAAAAACCTGTACAATCAAAGCCAATAAGCCTTGTGCCTGCCCGATGATGCCGAAATACATATCTCTTTCGAATGAAGCTGCATTTAGACTTTCAATCGCAACGCTTAATTGGAAATCAATAATTCCCGACGAGATCTCATAAATCCCCACAAGCAGAGCAATTCCAATCCAATACTTATAGTTGTCGGATTTAGCCGTTTGCCAAAACATTAAGGGATTGCCATTTTTGCCAGAATCAACTCTGGTTTGCCCATAAGCAACTACACAATTTTTCATTTTGCCCTTTGAGTCCGTTATCCGACAGGCAATATAAAAACCGAGCATTCCAATAAGAAAAAGTAAAAATATGCAAAAAACCAGGATGTGTTCACGACCCAAATAAGGAAGTGCTGTATAAAGAAAAAATGCGCCGAATATTCCACCCAAAACAGTTCCAATTCCGACCGCACTATAGATGTTTTTTGCTTCATCAGTTGAAAGTGAATTGTGTAGCAACATCCATAAAAGTGTGATTACAAGTGCATTGATAAAATCTCCAAGAATATAAAAACCCCAAACAAAATAGCTCGTCGGATAGGCGATATGATCATAGCTGATCCCCAATCCGGCAATCGAAGCGACGCAAACAAGAATCAAAACTATCCGCATCGGAAGAATCTTCAATAGTTTTGGAAAAAGCAGGGCGATTATCAAAGCCACGGCGACAAGGCTTAACTTTGCTAATTGTTCTGTTTGAGCTCCCCCTAGAGTTTGGTCAAATACGTTTAGCGGATTATCCTTAAAGTATCCGATAAAAAGACTTTTTCTAAGAGGTTTTAATATCCAGAAGACAGACATTGCTAAAAAGAACAGGCTCATAATGATGCCTATTCTTTTTATTTGCGCGAAGCTAAGTTGTCTCCAGAATGATGTTTCCGAGTCGTTCATAAAGTGTTGAAAACAAAACTAAAACAATCCCGCCTTTTAATGAACGATCCCGGCAATTTGAAGATTCATTCCATTTTCAGACCAGAGATATATTTCTACTTTTTTGTCTTTTTCACCGCTCCGGTTCATTGTCAATTTTGCAACTCCCTTGTTGCTCTCAGAGCTTCCGGAAGTTGAGATCTGTTTGATCATGTTCAAATTTATTTCGAAGAGACTCTCATTTATTACACCGTTTGCCAGCGATTTCGGGTTTTTATCCAAGGTCTGCAAACTATACTCGTATCCCGGTGAAAAACTCTTTTCCATTCGGAACTGTTTGCGGAAATTATTGAAATTCAGGACAATTCGGTCACCCGTTTTCTCGAGAACGAATTTACCGATGCCCATTCGATCCGTTGCATAATGCTCTACAATAATTTTTTGACGAGCGAGAATTTGCTCTACCAGATAATCCGCGTCTGATTCATTTGAAAATTCTGCCGTTTCAACAATTGCCCGGATGTGTTCAGGCGTAAAAGCCGAAATTATCTGCATCGCCCAGAAACCATCAAGGTCGGTTATCTCACCGAGTGCAACAAGCGGGAAATTTTGTTTCCATTTATTTGGGCTAAAATTCTTTGTGCTGTATCTGCCGATCGCCGGGCTAAAAACGGGGTCGTGATCTTTGCTTCGCCATGGCGGTTGATATAGTCCGCCCGAAGCTAGTATCTTTCCAGCCTGGACAAAATCCAATCCGTGCTCACGCCCGACTTCGGGTAAATTCACCTGAACCGAATCGCTTCCAAACGATGACCCAAAATCAATTAAATGATGTCGAACGAATTTTCTTCCATCTTCTTCCACATAAACGTCAAAAGTATTTCCAACCCGCAGATCATTATGTTCCGTCCAGGCACTAAATGTTTTAAGCGCCCTTATATCCCGTCTGATCTCGTGCGGAATTATGTCATTCGAATCGTCTTTTCTCTTTCCGGAAAATGTAAAACCTCCAAGCGGAGTGCCTTCTATTAACCGACTTGCTAAGGCCCGGTACTGTCCATCACTTTGACGTGCGACCTTGCCCAAGATCAGATCAAGATCGGCGTCATGCATCTGCCTCGTTTTACCCTTTTCGCCTGTCACTTTCGCATCCCCGGAAACCTCTAGGTCTTCGCGGCGAAAGCGGAAAATATGATTTTCGGGGACGTTATAACCGAAAGCCCAAAACATCTTTGTCGCAACCATCTCTGCCCCGGAAGACAGTTCGGGATGATCTTTCGGGTCAAATTTCAGAATGAATGTCTGT
>JBGTGX010000121.1:0-2313 GCA_041746475.1 Pyrinomonadaceae bacterium
ATAGCCGCATCGAAGGGATCGCCGGACTGCAATAGTTTATATGCTTCCTTTCCGTCTCGTGCCGAGATAACAGAGTATCCCTCTTTCTCGACAATGGCCTTGACGAGCCGCAATATCGCCGGATCGTCATCAGCTACTAACACTTTTTTTTCCTGTTCGTTTTCTGCTTCACTCATTAAAGATTAATTGCCTTATGAACCGAAATCTATAGTAACAGACTTTCAGGATTTTTCACGAATGCCGACAAATCCTGCCGCAAGTTTTACCGCCGCCTGGATACTTGAATGATCCGCAAGGTTTTTTCCGACGATATCATACGCGGTACCATGATCGACCGAGGTTCGGATCAGGGGTAATCCAAGTGTAACGTTTACAGATGCTCCGAATGAAAGGCACTTTATGGCAATCGTCGCCTGGTCGTGGTAACAGGAAATCACCCCATCGAAATCACCCTTAAAGCCCCTCACAAAAATCGTGTCCGGAGAAAAAGGTCCCGAAACATCAATATCAAATTCATTGCGACACGCAGCTATAGCGGGCTCAATTTCATCCGCTTCTTCGCTGCCAAACATTCCGTCCTCGGAAGCGTGGGGATTCAACCCCGCGACAGCTATCCTTACTTTTTTGTTAAGCAGGTTTGAAAGTTTTTCATCCGTAAACCGAATGAGTTTGATAAGGCTTTCTTTCCTAACTAAATCAATTGCGCGGCGTAAAGACACGTGGGTTGAGAGCAAAACGACGCAAAGTTTATCGGCAAAAAAACTCATCGCAAAATCTTTCGTATCCGTGAGTTCAGCCAAAAACTCCGTATGGCCGGGATAATCATACCCTCCCATTAAAAGCGATTTTTTGTTTATCGGCGCCGTCGTTATCGCATCAATTTCCCCGGTTTTCCAAAGATCAACAGCAGCTTCAATATATTCCGCACAAGCCCTTCCGGCGACTTTGCTTTCGACGCCGGGCGTAAAACCGCCGCCTAAATTATTCAAATCCATTACGGGGATTGCCGTTTGATTGTCCAGATATTCGATATCGGTCCAGTTTTCAAATTCGATGTTCGCACCGAGAGTTTTCGCCGTTTTTCTTAAAAACTCCAGATCGCCAATAATCAGAGGTCTGCAGTATTTCTGCAATTCCTGGCTTGAAACCGCTTTGACGATAACTTCGGGGCCGATACCTGCGGGATCGCCCATCGTAATTCCGATATTTGGAAAATTTCGTGATGTGCTAAATTGAGCGGGGCTTTCTTTGATGTCTACCTTCACAAACTTCCTTTGCGCCTCATGAGATTCGCTAGTGTTTAAGCTCAGCCTCTTTGTAAAAGTATTTTATATTGTGTCTTAAAAGGACCAAGTTTGGGGCGTCTTGCCGGATAATTTTCAATGCTTCCTGATCATACCATTCGATCGCACCTTTTATTTCCTCGCCGTCCTGCAAAACGAAAATCAAATTTGTCTTCGCTTCGATTTGTTTTTTGTAATAATAAATTTCAGCACGCGTTTCGCGCGGTGGGGGTTGTTTTCTGGAAGAAGTATCATTCGCGACAGCATTTGCCGGTGAAAAACGTTTTTGGTTTTTATCATTTTTCATACAGCCTGCCTCGCAATTTAATACTTTTATTTATTCAACATCGGGAGCAGGCGTCAATCCGCCTGTCGCCGAATAAAAGTCGGGACCTCCAGATCTTCATTCTTTCCATCGTCAACTTTCACGGTAGACGAACTCGCCGAAAACCCGCTTGCAACCGCTCGCACATCTTTCCTGGGCTCACCAACCAACTCGTTGGAAGCAATCTTATGATCAAAACCCGTTGCAATTACAGTAACCTTGACCTCATTGTCGTTACCCTCACAATAAACTGTACCGAAAATGATATTTGCATCTTCGTCCGCTTCATCGTGAACAAGAGCGATCGCTTCCTCGATTTCGTTAAGTGGCGTATTTTCCGAACCTGTAATGTTGATGAGCGCACCCTTCGCACCCTTTATTGAATTCTCTTCGAGCAATTTAGAATCAATGGCATTTTTCATTGCCTGTACCGCTGCACCTTCGCCGCTGGCACGCCCGATTCCCATTAATGCAACCCCCATACCTTTCATGACGGATTTTACATCGGCAAAATCGAGATTAATTATCCCCGGGATCGTTATCAGATCACTTATTCCCTGAACGGCCTGAAGAAGAATGTCGTCGGCGCGCTGGAACGCCTGTTTGATCGTGATCTGTTCCTCTACTTCTTTGAGCTTGGAATTTGGAATTGTAATGATCGTATCGACGACACCGCGGAGTTCGGCCAAGCCTGCCTCGGCCTGT
>JBGTGX010000122.1:0-4249 GCA_041746475.1 Pyrinomonadaceae bacterium
AAATGATAAAAACCTAAAACGTCTAATCATTTGGCTTGAGTTGAATTTTATAGTCATGATGATATGTCCTCAATTGTTGTCTTTATTAATCCTTCATAATGAAGATTAATTTCTTGTGTGAGTTAACACGCTATGCGCTAACATTTTCTAAAATGCTGGTATAGTAATTGGTCCTGTCAGCCTATTCTCATTCTCACTCAGGCAAGAATTATTCCGGAGCAGGACTTGTGCCGGATAATCGTCCAAGGAGAATCCGGTAACATCAGGGTTCGCAAAAGGTTGCAGGGACTTCTGGCGCATGCCTGATTTTCTGATGTGGCAGTGTTTGCGGTCATTAAATATTGGGAGAAATACGTAAAACTGAATTTTCTCCAAGATTTTGTATTCTCTGTCGATTTCCTTCGGACGTCGCGGGTGAATTTGTTGCCGGTAACCTCCGTCCGTTATTTCACGAAAAGGATGTGGTAGAATTTTGAGAATAAGACGGATATTTCGAAGAGAGTTTGCGGCCAAATTTTTGTGATCAATTTTTGAGGAAGAAGAAATATATGAGATACCTTTTTTCGTGCATGGTTTTATTTTTGATTGTCGTGAGCAGCACATTTGCCGGCGAATTAAGCGACGAGGTCAACGCTGCGGTGGAAAAAATTATGCCGAAGATAGTTCAGTGGCGCAGGCATATACATGAAAATCCTGAGCTTTCAAATCGTGAATTCAAAACGGCAAAGATGGTTGCAGATCACATGCGCGGACTGGGGTTTGAAGTGAAAGAAGGTATCGCGAAAACCGGTGTTGTGGGGATATTAAGAGGTTCAAAACCAGGACCGACAATTGGTTTGCGAGCGGATATGGATGCTCTGCCGGTCAAAGAACGGGTAAATATTCCATTCGCATCAAAAGTTGTTGCCGAATATCAAGGGATACAGACCCCCGTTATGCACGCTTGCGGACATGATACTCATGTAGCAATGCTGATGGGAACGGCAGAGGTTTTGGCGGGAATGAAAGACAAGATCAAAGGAACGGTCGTCTTTATTTTTCAGCCTGCAGAAGAAGGTCCGCCGGAAGGCGAGCGCGGCGGCGCAGAGCTAATGGTCGAAGAAGGGGTGATGACCAGCCCGAAAATTGATGCGATATTTGGAATCCACATCAATTCACAAACTGAAATAGGTACAATTCGTTATAAAAAAGGTGCGACGATGGCTTCTTCTGATTGGTTTAAGATCAAGATCAGAGGCAAGCAAGCGCACGGTTCCGCTCCGTGGGCCGGAGTTGATCCAATTGTTACCGCAGCGCAAATTATCGGAGGTTTACAGACGATCGTTTCGCGTCAATCGATGCTGACGAAAGCACCGGTTGTGATCACCGTCGGTAAAATAAATGCGGGAGTTCGTGAAAATATTATTCCGGAAGAACTCGAGATGGCCGGCACGATCCGTACCCTTGATTCAGAAATGCAAAAGGATGTGCATCGGAGGATCAGACACACCGTGAAAAAGATCGCAGACAGCCAGGGCGCAACGGCCGAAGTCGAAATTGATACGAAAACACTCGTTACATTCAACACGCCCGAACTTGTCGAAAAAATGCTGCCGTCACTCGAAAAAGCAGTAGGAAAAGGAAATGTAATAGAAAGCGAATGGACGACAGGGGCCGAGGATTTTTCCTACTTCGGAACAAAAGCGCCCTCGTTTTATTTTTTCGTCGGCGGAATGCCGAAAGGCAAGAATCCGGCGGAAGCAGCCGGGCATCATACTCCTGATTTCTATTTAGATGACAGCCGTCTGGATGTTGGAGTGAAGGCTTTTGCTAATATCGTTTTTGATTATGCAAATTAAAAAATCAAAGTTAGGGTTCGAAGTCGAAAACAACTCGAACTCTAGCTTTGGATTTTGATTCTCAATTAGCTTTGAATGTGCGCTTCCACAAACCACAGCCACTTATCGATTCCGCGGGAAACTTCCGTAAACAGATCGGCGGTATTCATATCGCCTGCTTCGTCCGCATCGTCGATATTTCCTCTTACTTTTTTACCGAAGTCTGCTAGAGCAGTAGTCAGCGCATCGACATGATCACGACCGTCTGAAATCTCCATAGGATATTGACTCAATGTTGATTTTTGGGCCGATACACGAACCGTGCCTTCAGCTGTTCCTCCGAGGATCGTAACTCTTTCGGCAATAGTGTCTGTATATTCTTCTATTCCGCCGGCTACTTCGTCAAAAAGCTCGTGGAGAGCTATAAAACTCATCCCTTTTACATTCCAATGAGCCTGTTTCGCCTGAGATTTAAGATCGATTGAATCTGCGAGTCGGGCATTCAAAATGCCGATCATTTTTTCTCTTGTATCTTTCTTTAAATCGATTTTTGTATTATGCATTGATAAATTCTCCTTAATTTAGAATTATTCTAATTCTAATATGGCCAATAGTCAAACGATAAAGGCGTCTACCAGCTTCCCATATTCAAATATTTTAGCGCGATTTCCTGCGCTTTATATAACCGCTCTCCGTATTCTGTCGGCGAATAAAGCCGCCTGGCGATGCCGTTCTCGTTTCCTTTTCGCTCTTCTTCATAAGACGTGAGGAGCCCTTTATTTTCCATCCGACCAAGCGTCACGTAGATCGTACCCTTTTTTATTTCTCCCTCGGAGGCATCAACCATTTCGAGTCCAAACATTTCACCATTTTTTAGCAGCATCTCCATTACTAAAAATTCTTTCGCCGAAAGGCCGGGGAATTCGTTATCGTTCATGGCGGGTTCCTTTAAAAGACGAAATAGATAAAGCACCCTTACAATATGTAAGCTTTTCTCATATGTCAATAGGTTGGCTGCGACACTTGTAACACCATGCGGATAAAATTAGTATTTTCATATGTTGATTCTTGGAATCGAAAGTTCTTGCGACGAAACGGCTGCCGCGGTTATTAAGGACGGGTGTGAGATTCTCTCTTCCGTAATTTCCTCGCAGATCGAGATTCACAAGAAGTGGGGGGGTGTAGTGCCGGAAATTGCCTCGCGCGAACACCTTGTAAAAATCGATCCAATCGTTAGAGAAGCCCTGGCAAAAGCAGAGGTGCAGCTTGAGGAAATTGACGGAATTGCAGTTACCCAGGGGCCCGGGTTAGTCGGTTCTTTGCTCGTCGGGGTCTGCTATGCAAAGGCTTTGGCTTACGGGTTGGCTAAGCCGTTTGTAGGTGTAAATCATATTGAGGGACATTTTTTTTCGGTGGTATTTGAGAATCCGCCGATTGAATATCCTGCGATGGCTTTAATAGTTTCGGGCGGTCACACAAATTTATTTTTTTCGCCGGAAGAAGGTAAGTATCGATTGGTTTCACGCACGAGAGATGATGCCGCAGGGGAGGCTTTTGATAAAGTTGCAAAGATGCTGGGGCTTGGATATCCGGGTGGACCAGTAATCGAGAGAATTGCAAAAGCTGGAGATGCCGGAGCGATAAAGTTTCCTATTGCGAAGATTTCGGATGGACGTCCCGATTTCAGTTTTAGCGGTCTCAAAACCGCTGTAATGCGCTATGTCAGGGAAAATCAGATCGCACCGGTTGACTCAGATGGAAATGTCAGCAGGGAAATTGAGGATATCTGCGCAAGTTTTCAGGCGACGGTCGTGCGCTCTTTGACGACGGTGATGGAAAAACAGGCAAAATTACTTAAACCAAATACTTTGATAGTCGCAGGAGGTGTAGCCTGCAACCAGGCGCTGAGAGATTCCGCCGTATTGATCGGTAGCCGACTTGGAGTACCAATATATTTTCCCTCGAAGCATCTTTCCACTGACAACGCGGCGATGATCGCAGCTGCGGGTTATTACCGATTGAAAAACGGTGAAAATTCGGAAATGAATATGACAGCCGATGTAACGCTACGTATGCAAAACCTCGAGGTGGAAGAAGAAAGGCTGCGAAACAAAAAGGTGAGATATCGTTTATAGGGAGCATCAGAAATAAAGAAATCTATTTTGTGTTTGTCACTGATAATTTCAATCGCGTTCGCGTTGTCAGAAAAAGGCGTTTCGGCTGTCGGCCGGGCAGAAACTGCAAAGTGCGCGACGATGACATTTGAAAAGGAATACGAGCAAACGAAAGCTGTATTTCTCGGCGAGGTGCTAAATGCCAGAAAGGAAGGCGATAAAAGTATTTTTGAATTTCGGGTCAAGAAATATTGGAAGGGAATAGCAAGAAGAAACGTAATTGTTGAGGTAAACGAATACGCGAGGTATCAGGCACAG
>JBGTGX010000123.1:0-14930 GCA_041746475.1 Pyrinomonadaceae bacterium
TGAAATTTCATTTGAAAAAGGCGGCGGCAACCTACTAGACTGGAATTTGGCGAGCTATGTAGAGTTTCAAAAATCTTTGCAGCTTACATCCGCGCTTGAAGAAGCTTTTCCTGGTCCATACACGTTGAAGAAAAAGGATGAGACGCTGGAGATCTTGGATCGAACCGAGCTCTTGGCCGAAGTTACATCAGGTGCGAAAAAAGAACTTTCGATCCAACGATATAAAGGTCTAGGCGAAATGAATCCCGAACAGCTTTGGGAAACAACGATGAATCCGGAGGGGCGTACGCTTCTTCAAGTTCGGATCGAAGACGCGGTAGAGACGGATGAAATATTTACGATTCTAATGGGCGATCAGGTAGAGCCTCGTAGGGAGTTTATCGAAAATAACGCGCTTGATGTGAAGAATTTGGATGTATAAAAAGATAAGAGAATATGTCACAAGTACTTGAAGCAATTAGACCGATTGAAGATTTTTTGGTGATGACCGACGCCGAACTCGATGAGCAAATCGAGGCGGCGAAGGAAGCACTCGGTTCCCGTGTAGTTATCTTAGGACATCATTATCAACGTGAAGACGTTGTAAAACACGCCGATTTGAAAGGCGATTCGTATCAACTTTCTGTGATGGCATCACAAACGGATGCCGAGTACATAGTTTTCTGCGGTGTGCATTTTATGGCTGAATCCGCAGATATTTTAGGTAAGCCCGGGCAAACTGTGATCCTTCCCGATCTGGGTGCAGGGTGTTCGATGGCTGATATGGCAACGATCGAGCAGGTAGAAGATTGTTGGGATCAGCTCCAGGATATCGGTGTAGTCGGCGGCGATAAAAGGGTAGCGCCGATCACTTATATGAATTCCTCCGCGGCGATAAAGGCCTTTTGCGGAAAACACGAAGGCGTTGTTTGTACGTCTTCAAATGCGACCAAGCTCTTTGAGAAATATCTCGAAGACTTCGATAAAATGCTTTTCTTCCCGGATCAGCACCTTGGGCGAAATACCGGCGCAAAATTTGGGATCGGCCTGGACGAAATGGTCGTTTGGGATCCAAAACAAGAGCTTGGCGGAAATACTGAAGAAGAATTACACGCCGCAAAACTGATTCTTTGGCGCGGGCATTGCTCGGTTCACGGACGTTTTAAGGATTGGCACGTGGACAAGATCCGCAAAGATGTGCCGGGTGTAAACGTGCTTGTCCATCCCGAATGCCTATACGAAGTGGTCCAAAAAGCTGATTATGATGGTTCGACCTCTTACATTCTCAAAACTGTCGAAGAAGCTCCCGCGGGCTCAAAATGGGCGATCGGCACGGAGGTAAACCTCGTAAACCGCCTCGCAAAAGAAAATCCCGACAAAGAAATTCACCTTCTCGCTCCTGATCTGTGCATGTGCGCGACGATGTATAGAATCTCACCGCAATCGCTCGCCTGGGTACTTGATAATCTGGTAAATGGTCAAGTCGTAAATGAAATCCGTGTTGAAGGCGAAACCAAGCAATGGTCGCTTGTTGCGCTCGAAAGGATGATTTCGATGACGGGTGCTTAGGTAATCGGTAATTGGTAATTGGTTATTGGTAATCCAGAAACCTGCCCTCACAATAAATGAGAGATTTTAGGCAATTGCGAACGTGGGAAGCGTCTCATCGTCTGACGCTCGAAATATATTCGGTAACAAAGGATTTCCCTAAGGACGAGCTATTTACCTTGACCAGCCAAATGCGTCGTTCGGCGTCCTCCATTTCATCGAACATTGCCGAAGGTTGTGGCCGTGAAACTAACAAAGAATATGCTCGTTTCTTACAGATCGCTATGGGATCGGCTTATGAACTGGACTACCAAATACTGTTGTCAAAAGATCTGGGTTACATAAAAGCTTCCAATTACACCGAGCTAGATGTTAAAATCGATAGTGTTAAACGGCAGCTTGCCGTTCTGCTACGAAAAGTACGAGAAAGCTCCTAACTAATCACCTATAACTAATTACCTATCACCGCCCAATGGCCGAACTCGAAGACAAACTACCCGAAAATACTCCCGGTAAATATTACGTTGACGATCAATGTATAGATTGCGACGTTTGCCGCGACACTTCGCCGAAAAACTTTACCCGTTACGATGAAAACGGTTATTCCTACGTCTTGAAACAACCTGAAACTCCCGAAGAAGAAGAACTTTGCGAAGAGGCTCTGATGGCTTGTCCCGTGGAAGCGATCGGGGATGATGGAAAGTAAGGCAAAAGTTAAAAGCCCAAAATTTAAGAATTAAGTAATCTGCTAATTTTTTAGCATCTTCCCTATCACGAAACAATCCAAACTCTTTTAACATTTTTATCAAATTCATGAATCAATTCATTCTCTTGGACTGGATGATTTCCAAACCTGTATGTTCTAGAATCATTGGTTTTAAGAATTTCATAAACTCCATATGTTCTGGGACTTGTGTAGTTTTTATTGCTCGAATCTTTGCTAACCGAGTTTTCCGTGATTGATTTTTCAAGTAATCTTTCTTTTTCTGACATTTTGTATACGCTTATTTCTTATTTTTGTTTCAACCCAAACGGCCTTTCCATCTTTCCATGTTGCAACCGGATTTCCCGCACGACGGTGTATTTCGACGGCTTCACGGATGGCACGTTGGAGAGCTTCGGTGATTTGTTTTTCGTCCGATAAAATTGCTTTTATTCTGTCTTTTTTGCCGTTTGTATTATTATACTTTTTCATACTTTCCTTTTATGTCATGCCAAAGATCTTCATTGTAAGTTGCATTCGCCTCAAGAAAATTTCCTTTGGCAATTAGATTTAGTTCAGCAACATTTGAATTATCGTAAAAATACCAATTATCCGCAAGATTTTGATAAAGGTTAAAGAAATTACTAAGACCTTTTTGATAACGTCTTTTGATTGTTTCCGTTGGAATATTGTGTCCGCCTTGTCGAACTCTTTCGGCAACCCGCAAAATTGCAAGTTCTTCGCTAATCAGCCACAACAATAGTAAAGAAACTTCATATCCATTTTCTCGCATATTTTTAAGTTTTAGAACGAAAGTTCGGGTGGAAAGAGTTGTTTCAAATGCGAAATTTTCTTTTGCTTCAGCTAATTTGTCGATACGTTTGAGCATAATTCTCCCCGCTGCGATTGCTGCTCTTTCAGGAGAGTATGCAGAAAGACCTTGTGCTAGCGTGTCAGCATTTACGAATTCCGATACTTGAAGTGTGTCGCGGAGCAAATACGGTGCGACGGTAGATTTTCCGCGCCATTTGGACCGGCGATGACGATTACATGAGGCATTTTTCTAAACGACGATTGTTATCCAACCGTCCTCCACAATCACTTCATAAGCTTCAATCGAGCAGCTTGATTTTGTAAAACACTGACCGGTTGAAAGATCAAAACGATAACCGTGGACGTCGCATTCGACGACGTTTCCATATGTGCGCGAATCGGCGAGCGGGAATGCTTTGTGCGGGCAGAAGTTTTCGATAGCGCGAAATTCGCCTCCAATATTAAAAAGCGCCAATTCTCCGCCGTTCTTTAGTTGGACCGTTGCTCCGCGTCCTTCCGGGAGTGCTCCCACTTGTCCGACCTTGATCTTTTTTCCCTCGCGTTTTGGCTTTCGAGGATTTTTGTGACGTTTGCCCATAACATTCAAGATAATTTTACATGATCGTTTCGTTTCAACGATTTTGACGCCGTATCGAAGGTACCCTTACTTCGTGCGGGTTTCCGCAGACGGCTTCCAGTATTAAACGATCGTTTCGTTTCAAATATTTTGACGCCGCATCGAAGGCACCCTTACTGCGTGCGGGTTTCCGCAGACGGCTTCCAGTTTTGACGATCGTTTCGTTTCAAATATTTGGACGCCGTATTGAAGGCACCCTTACTGCGTGCGGGTTTCCGCAGACGACTTCCAGTATTAAACGATCGTTTCGTTTCAAATATTTGGAAGCAGTATTCAAGGTACCCTTACTGCGTGCGGGTTTCCGCAAACGGCTTCCAGTTTTAAACGATCGTTTCGTTTCAACGATTTCGACGCAGTATTGAAGGCACCCTTACTTCGTGCGGGTTTCCGCAAACGGCTTTCTGCTGACGAAAATACTTGCTTTATTATTCTAACTCAAACAGACTATAATAAATAAAACAAGAAGATTTGATTATAGAATGAGCGAAACAAAGACGGCGGCGAAATCGAGGATCAAATGCCGCGAAATAATGACTAAGAGTGTCTCTACTGCGACACGTGATGCGTCCCTCCAGGACGTTGCTAAACTATTGAAAAATGGGGATATAGGGATTCTTCCGATCGTGGAAGACGGTACCGGTCGTCTTGTCGGGCTGATCACCGACCGCGACATCGTTGTCCGCGCTGTCGCCGAAGGCAAAAGCATTACCGATACAAAAGCGGGTGATGTAATGACCCCAGAGCTTTTTACCGCCGCCCCGGATGATTTTGCGTTTCTAGCGGTTAGAACGATGGGTGACAAACAAGTGCGCCGGGTTCCTATCGTTGACGAGCAAGGCGTTTTGCAGGGTATTGTTTCGATGGCGGACATTGCTCTAGAAATGGAAGACCAACGCGAAATTGCTGAAACACTTGAAGAAATTTCGAGCGGTGAGGCTTTTTGGAGTAAAAAATAGTGATGCGTAATTCGTTATAGGCAGCCGGCAAAAGCTCGAAGAAAATTTTTTTACATATCACCTGTTACGAATTACCAACTACCAGACTATGGCTAAAACAATCAATCGATATTTTCAATTCTTGGGTTCGTCCAGAGATGCGAAGCCTTCGGGACGGCTTTGGTATCCCGCGGCGGATGTGTATGAAACCCCTGATGGTTGGCTTGTAAAGATCGAACTTGCCGGCGTTTCGGCAGAAGATCTGCAGATTGACGTTCAGGGTAAATATTTGTACGTTGCTGGCTGCCGAAAAGATAAGACATGCGCCGAAGGTTTGTCATATCAGCAAATGGAAATCACTTACAGCCATTTTGAGAAATCGCTTGAATTTCCGTCGTCGATTGAAAAAGCAAAGGTTAAACACAACTACGAAGACGGGCTCCTTATGATCTACTTGACGACAGGTTAAAAAACTAAATCCGACGTATTATTTGAAAAATAATTTTTATGGCAGACGATAAAAAAGCTCAAAAACCAGATCCAGAAGCGAAAACTATCCAACTTCCAAAGCATATGGAACTTGCGGTTTTGCCCCTCCAAAACACAACATTGTTTCCGCAGACGGTTGTTCCTCTAGCGGTCGGCAGGTCGCGCTCGGTAAAGGCCGTAGAGACTGCGCTTGCCACGGAAGATAAGTTGATCGCCTGCATCACGGTAAAAACTCCCGATATGGACGGGAATCACGCAAAGCCCGCTGATCTTTATACCGTTGGAACGATAGTGAATGTAAAACGGATGATGCGCGCCGAAGATATTGTTCAACTCGTTGTGCAGGGTGCTGATCGCTTTAAGGTTTTAGACTGGATTCACGAAGAGCCGTTCTTAAAAGCACGCGTTGAGATCTTGCCGGAGCTGCGCATTGAGAGCAATGACCAGGTTGAGGCGCTCAAGCGAAACGTTCAAAACCTTGTGCAGGAAGCATTGACAATGCTTCCGCAAGTTCCGCCCGAAGTGCGTATGGCGGTGATTGGGCAGAGCGATCCGATACAATTATCGTATTTTCTTGCTTCGGTTTTGGATCTTGGCGGGGAGACTGAGCAGCGAATGCTGGAAGCAGACACTGCGGACGAACTTCTCACGCTTTCTCATGCCGCACTTGCAAAAGAAGTGGAAATAATGAGTATCCGCACGAAGATCGCGAGTGAGGCTCAAACGGAGATGGATAAATCTCAGCGCGATTATGTACTTCGCCAGCAGATGAAGGCGATAAAAAAAGAGCTTGGCGAAGACGAATCAGGAGAACAGGCTGAGGCATCGCAATTGAGAGAGCGTCTCGAAACGGCGGATCTTCCGGAACACGTTTTTAAGGAAGCTAATCGCGAGCTCAAGCGCATGGAACAGCTCCCGCAGTCTGCCCCCGATTTTCACGTAATACGAACATATCTCGAATACGTTTTGGAATTGCCCTGGAAAAAATCGAGTGAGGAAAAACTCGATCTAAAGGAAGCGAGAAAAATACTCGATGAAGATCATTACGGTTTGGAAGACGTTAAGGAGCGGATTCTGGAATTCCTTGCGGTAATTAAGCTTAGACCGGATTCGAAGAGTCCGATCATGCTTTTAGTGGGCCCTCCGGGTGTCGGTAAAACGTCGCTTGGTCGTTCGATCGCGCGGGCTTTGGGACGTGAATTCGAAAGATTTTCTCTCGGCGGAATGCGTGACGAAGCCGAACTTCGTGGCCACCGGCGCACCTATATTGGCGCGATGCCAGGAAGAATTATTCAAGGCTTGCGGCGCGTAGGTGTTAATAATCCGGTATTGATGCTCGATGAGATCGACAAGCTTGGAAACGATTATCGGGGCGATCCATCTTCGGCACTTCTCGAAATTCTCGATCCCCAGCAAAACGATACGTTTCGTGATCATTATCTTGATCTTCCGTTTGATCTATCGAAAGTTTTCTTTATTGCGACGGCAAATGATTTAGCGCCGATTCCCGCGGCGCTCCGCGACCGGATGGAAATAATTTCGCTTGCCGGCTACAGCGATCTGGAAAAACTCAATATCGCAAAGAAATATCTTGTACCGCGGCAGGTGACAGAGAATGGTTTGAGTGCGGACGAATTCAAGATCACAGACGACGCAATTAACTTGCTCACATCGCGCTATACGCGTGAAGCGGGTGTTCGTCAGCTTGAAAGAACGATCGGAAATATCGCTCGAAAGGTCGCGTTAAAGGTCGCAGAAGGCGATAAGCAGAAGGTAAAGGTCGCGGCAGACCAAGTTCGAGAATACCTCGGTGGACCAAAGTTTTATCCTGAAAGCGCGCGTGAAGACTTACCGGCGGGAGTCGCAACCGGAATGGCGTGGACTCAGATGGGCGGGCAAGTATTATTTATTGAAGCATCGCTTTTACCCGGCTCAAGCGGTTTAACCTTAACCGGGCAACTCGGCGATGTAATGAAAGAATCCGCGACTGCGGCGCGCTCTTATCTATGGGCGCATGCGGAAAAAATTGGAATCGATCCCGCAGTGATAAAAGAAAATGGCGTCCACTTGCACGTTCCGGCAGGTGCAATACCAAAGGACGGACCTTCGGCAGGCGTAACTATGGTTTCGGCGCTTGCATCGCTTTACACGGGTAGAAAAGTGCGTTCGGACACCGCTATGACGGGTGAGATCACACTTTCGGGGTTGGTTTTCCCGGTTGGTGGGATAAAAGAAAAAGTTTTGGCAGCGCACCGGGCCGGGATCACGCGAATCTTGATGCCAAAGAAAAACGATGCGGTCGTAGATGAGATACCGGAAGAAGTAAGAAAGGACCTGAAAATTATTCTCGCTGACAACATCGACGAAGTGCTCGCGGCGACGCTCGAAAAGGAACCAAGCGAACCTGTCGCAAAGACCTACAAGTTACCCGACGTGAACCAAAGCGGTGATAATTCCGGCGATTCGATCGTTGCTAAAGAAGAGTAGAGTAGCGTTGTATTCGATTTTGGCGCATCGTCGACCCGCCGCGGGGACGAAAATAAAACTACTTGGTAACGATCCAATCCCACGCTGTCTTGATAATCTTCTCGAGTTCTGGAAACTCCGGCTCCCATTTCAACAAGCTCCGGGCTTTATCCGCCCGTGCGATGAGTCGCGATGGATCGCCGACTCTGCGCTGAACAGTTATGGTTTTTATTTCACGTCCCGTTACCTTTCGCGCCACTTCGATTACTTCTCTAACTGAATAACCTGCACCATTTCCAAGATTAATAAATTGGGAATCGCCGCCGTTTCTTAAAAATTCGAGTGCAAGAATGTGTGCCTGACTAATATCCGAAATGTGTATGTAATCGCGGATTGCTGTTCCATCCGGTGTTGCATAATCGTCACCATAAATTGAAATTGAATCCCGCTTTCCAAGCGCAGCCATTAGCACCAATGGAATTAAATGAGTTTCGGGATCGTGCAGTTCGCCGAGCCTTTCAGTAGCACCCGCAGCGTTAAAATATCTAAGCGCCACAAATCTTAAGCCGTAAGCTTGTGCATAGCTTTCGAGAACCTTCTCGACCATAAATTTCGACCAGCCATAAGGATTTGTTGGTTTTTGCGGATGGTCTTCATCGATCGGTAAGTATTCGGGTTCGCCATAGGTTGCGCATGAAGAAGAGAATATGAAATCATCTACGCCGTGTTGCTGAAGCGAATCAAGCAGGCTGATAGTTTGAACCAAATTGTTGTTGAAATATTTTTGAGGGTTTTCGACAGATTCACCGACATACGCGAACGCGGAAAAATGCATACAAGATTTAACATCGCGGTCTCCAAGAATCTGATTCAGAAGTGCCGCGTCACCAATATCGCCCTTGTAAAATGGAACTGATTCAGGCACGTTTGCACGATGACCGTAAACAAGATTGTCAATCACTACAACCTCTTCGCCCTTTTTGACGAGGTCATCCACCACCGCACTTCCAATGTACCCGGCTCCTCCTGTAACTAAGACTGCCATATATATGAACCCTGCTTTGATATCGAAGGATAAATCCCTTAGCAAACCAGCGTTTCAACTAAGAAAATCAGAGATCGCTCCCGAATCAGATTCGAATTCTTTCAAGCCACGACTTGTTTTGCAAGTACCAATCAACCGTTTTCTGTAATCCATCATCCCAAGAAGTCTTTGGTTTCCACCCGAGGGTTGTTTCGATCTTTGATGGATCAATTGCGTAGCAGCGATCATGCCCCGGTCTGTCCGGCACGTTAGAAATCAGCCTGTTTGGTTTCCCGAGCAATTTCAGAATCGATCGCGCTACTTCGTTATTTTTCTTGATAGTTCGGGCGCCGATATTGTAGGTTTCCCCAGTCTTACCATCTTGCAATACTCTCCAAATCGCCTCGCAGCAATCCGTAACAAATATCCAGTCTCTTGTTTGTTCGCCATCGTCATAAACTGGAATCGGTCTGTTTTCTAATGCATTAACAATAATTTTGGGTATAAACTTTTCCACATGTTGGCGATAACCGTAGCTATTACCGCAACGGACAATTACCGCATCCAGTTTAAACGTCATGACGCTCGCTCGGACTAAATGCTCTGCCGCCGCCTTAGACGCGGAGTATGGTGAATTTGGCTTAAACGGGGAATCTTCGGTAAACGGGTTGTCGGTTTCATCCAAACTTCCCATTACTTCATCAGTTGAAATCTGTACGAATCTCTTAACCCCTTTTTCGCGAGCGCAATCAATTAAGACCTGGGTTCCCAAGACATTTGTCGTGATAAAATCCTGCGCGGATTCGATGCTCCGATCAACGTGCGATTCGGCTGCAAAATTGACGATTCCATCGCAGTGTTCCGGAAGGTTTTTTAAAACATCATCGCGATTACGGATATCACCGTGCACAAAAAAGTGCCGCTCAGGATCTAAATCCTCAATATTTGCAGGGTTTCCGGCGTAAGTAAGCAAATCGAAGTTGATGATTCTGGTCCTCGGGGTTCTGTTTAAGAGGAGTCGAACAAACTCAGAGCCGATAAAGCCCGCGCCGCCTGTTACAAACAGAGTTTTCATAGTAGTATTATTGCTTTGCCGAAGCTCATATTGCAATTTGGATTGGGCACACAGGCTTTACTTAGATGACTCAAATTCAAATGGTTGACCTCAAAGGTCAATATTTAAAAATCAAAGACGAAATCGATGCTGCTGTGATGGAAGTTATTGAATCCACGCAGTTTATCAATGGACCCGCAGTTCATCGGTTTCAGGCAAATCTCGAAAAGTATTTGGGTGTAAAACACGTAATCCCATGCGCAAATGGTACGGATGCGCTTCAGATTGCCCTGATGGCGCTTGGTTTAGAGCCCGGCGATGAAGTGATCGTCCCTGCATTTACTTATGTTGCTACGGCAGAAGTGATTGGATTATTGAGACTTACGCCGGTAATGGTTGACGTTGATCCCGATACGTTTAACGTAACGGCAGAGATCATCGAGGCAGCCATTACCGCAAAAACAAAAGCAGTTGTGCCCGTTCATTTATTCGGGCAATGCTGCGATATGGAGCCGATAATGGAAGTTGCGAAAAAGCACACTATTTTCGTCGTCGAAGACAATGCTCAAGCAATCGGTTCTGATTATAGTTTCAAGGATGGTTCGACGACGACAGCCGGAACGATCGGCGACGTCGGCACCACCTCGTTTTTTCCCGCAAAAAATCTAGGCTGCTACGGCGACGGCGGCGCGATATTTACAAGTGATGACGAACTCGCCGGAAAACTCCGAATGGTCGCGAATCACGGACAAACAAAGCAGTATTACCACGACGTGATCGGTGTAAATTCGCGGCTCGATTCAATCCAGGCTACGGTACTTGATGTGAAGTTGAAACACCTGGATGAATATGCCACTGCGAGAAACGCGGTCGCCGATCATTACGATTCAGCATTTGCTAACATCGAAGAAATTCAAACTCCAGCTCGCGAAAAAAATTCGAATCACGTTTTTCATCAATACACGATGAAGGTCGGAAATGGAAAGCGCGACAAATTGCGGGAGTTTTTAACGGAAAAAGGGATTCCTTCAAATATTTATTATCCGCTGCCTTTGTATGAACAGGACGCATTTAGCGAATATGTTCCGTCGGGATTTAGTTTGGGGGTTACAGAAGGTCTTTGCGATCAGGTTCTTTCTCTACCGATCCATACAGAAATTACCAGCGAACTAAAGAACACAATTTCCAATGCGGTCAAAGAATTTTACAACTAGAACCGGGGCGACTCATTATGTCTGAAAAGAATTATTTTGCACATGAAACAGCAGTAATTGACGAAGGCTGCGAGATCGGCGACGGCGTAAAGATCTGGCATTTTCGCATTACCGAATACGACCTGTCGAAGTGTTAAGAGCATCAACCAATATGTCGTTTCGATCGATCACGGTAATTGTCTTTCAAAGATATTCGGGAAAAATTCTGTTAAAAAACATTTTTGCTTCAGAATTGTTTTTTGGCAAATATACCTACGGTTTGTATCTCTTTCATTCGATAGGTATATTTATTGCTTACGCCTTCGCGTATAAAATTGTTAAATTTGAAGAGAGTATTACTAATGTGATTTTCACGATTTCACTTCTGTCATTGATATTGGGTTTGATAGTTCGTTATCTATCGTATGGATATTACGAAAAAAGGTTTTTGAGACTAAAAGAGAAATTCCGCAAAGTTTAAAATATAGGTTTTTAGAAGAATTGATCCTACCTGAAATAGATCCGAAAAAATCAGCACCAAAGGGAAACTTATCAATCGAGATAAAATTATAATGGATTCCACTGCTAGTGATACAAAAGATTCACCGATCAATCAGGTTTCACCGTCCGACGCGGAAAACGATGCTAGCCAGACGACTCATCAAATAACCTTGCCTGAAAAGCCGATTGTCGTCATAGAACCTAGTAAGGGCTGGATTCCGGTTGATCTGCGCGATCTCTGGCATTATCGAGATCTGTTTTATATTTTGACGATGCGCGACATCAAGGTCCGATATAAGCAGACCTTGCTTGGCGCAGCTTGGGCGATCATTCAACCGCTTTTTACGATGCTGATCTTTACGCTTTTTTTCGGTCGGCTCGCGGGAATGCCTTCCGACGGAATTCCGTATCCGATTTTTGCATATGCTGGACTTCTTCCGTGGACATTTTTCTCAAATGCGGTAACTAACAGCGGCAACAGTCTTGTTGGTAACTCAAACCTGATCACAAAAGTCTATTTTCCAAGGTTGATCATTCCGATCGCGTCGGTCGGTTCGGGATTGGTGGATTTTGCCATTGCCTTTGGCTTGCTTATAGTGCTTATGATTTATTTCGGGGTAGGGTTTTCGGCAACGCTGATAATGCTTCCCGTTTTGGTAATTTTAACAAGCCTGCTAGCAATCGGCATCGGGATGTGGATGTCCGCACTTAATGTAAAATACCGCGACATTCGCCATGCTTTGCCGTTTTTAATTCAACTGGGAATGTTTATCTCGCCGATCATCTATCCGCCTACCATCGTGCCCGAAAAATGGCGTTTTCTGCTAGCCTTTAATCCGCTGACCGGCATAATCGAAGGCTACCGCTCGGCAATTTTCGGCAGATCTTTTGATTGGTTTGCTCTCGGCATTTCAGCGCTGATAACATTCGCAATACTGTTTTACTCGGCATATATGTTCAAAAGAATGGAAAAAAGTTTTGCGGATATTATCTAAAAAACCTCTTTGCGCCGTTTGCGAAAAACTTTGTGTCCTTTGCGGTTAAATAAGAAGATGAAACCAATAATCAAAGTAGAAAACTTAAGCAAGCAATACACCATCGGCGGTGCGAAAGAGCCATATTCTACCTTCCGCGAATCGCTCGTCAAAGCGGCGCGCGTTCCGCTGAACGCTTTTAAACGCCGTAATAAGGAAAACGTCGATAATCGTTTCTGGGCGTTAAAAGACATAAATTTTGCAGTCGAGCCGGGCGAAGTAGTCGGCATCATCGGCAGAAACGGCGCGGGCAAATCCACGCTTCTGAAAATTCTTTCGCGTATTACCGAACCAACAAAAGGAAAAGTCGAACTCTATGGCAGAGTCGGCTCACTCTTAGAAGTCGGTACCGGATTTCATCCTGAATTAACAGGTAGAGAAAACATTTATTTAAATGGGGCAATTCTTGGAATGAAACGTGAAGAAATCTCTAAAAAGTTTGACGAAATTGTTGACTTTGCGGAAATAGAAAACTTTCTTGACACTCCTGTCAAACGATATTCAAGTGGAATGTATGTCCGCCTAGCTTTTGCTGTCGCAGCTCATCTTGAATCGGAGATTATTATTGTTGATGAGGTATTAGCAGTGGGCGATACAGAATTTCAAAAAAAATGTCTTGGAAAAATGAAAAATGTTTCTCAAAGCGGAAGAACTGTTTTATTTGTAAGTCATAGTATGACGGCTGTTCAAACATTGTGTAATTTATGCATATTACTTGAGAAGGGACAAATTAAATCCTTTAATAAAACCAATATTGTAATAAGAGATTACCTAAACACTTCAAAATCTAACTATAGAACTTTTGATAAAGGGTTAAAATGGGCAAGAATTACTCAGGAAGAAAATAATATTATTATAGAATGTGAATATGATTTGAAAAATTTAATAGATATTCCTCATCTTGGTTTTGTAGTTAGTAATTCATTAGGATCCCCAGTATTTGCGTCGAACCCAAGTATAGAAAATTTAGATTTTTCGATTTATGAAAAAACATTAAAGGGTAAAATAACAGTTATAATAAAGCAACCTAAACTATTGGACGGTGATTACTGGTTATCTATTTGGTTCGGTGACAGTAAAGAGAATTTTTTTGAGGAAAAAGATGCGCTTTGTTTTCAAGTATCAGCAATGACTAAACAAAAACAAAATTCTCAGTTAATGGTCGGAAATGTACTTCCATTATGTGAATGGATTTTTCAATAAGTTTAATAAATAGATGAAAAAATTATTAGAAAAAAAATATGTTCATAATGAAAATATACATAATCTTAAGGCACCAAGATTAATTGTGCCTCATTTGATAAATCTTTTTAACCCAAAGTCGGTAATTGATGTAGGGTGTGGGATCGGTACCTTTCTTTACGTTTTTCAAGAAAATGGTATAGAAAATGTACTAGGAGTTGATGGAGGATGGGTTGATAGTAGTAAATTGCATATATCGGAAAGATTTTTTTTGGAGCGGGATTTAGAGAAAAAGCTTAATCTAAATAAAAGGTTCGATTTAGCCTTAAGTCTTGAAGTTGCAGAACATCTAAAACAGAATGTTGCGGATGTATTTGTAGAAAGTTTAGTTTCACTAAGTAATATAATTATTTTCGCTGCGGCAATCCCAAAACAAGGTGGACAAAATCATATAAATGAGCAATATCCTAAGTACTGGCAGGAAAAATTTTTAAAGCATAACTTTCATTTTTATGATATTTTTCGAGAGTGTTATTGGCAGAATAAAAATGTTCCTTGGTGGTACAAACAAAATATGTTTCTAATTGGACATGAATCTGTAAGTTTTCCAGATAGAATAAAAGAGAAGAAGCTAAATGGTCCCGCACGGATGTATATACATCCCGAATTATATGAATTCCATATGAATCGACTTGAAGCTTTAGAAAAGTATATTAACAAAATTCAAAATGGGCAAGGATTAATCAAATTGGCATTTAGAATTGTAAAAAATAAGTTTTCATTTCTTCTTTAAGCCTTTCACTCTTCATTAAAAATTGATTTAAAAATACCGGTTTCTTGCTAAAATAAATCTTAACTCTTTAAAAATTAAAAATATTAGCTGCTAAAATCTATAATAATTTTATGTTCGCGAATATATCTATAAACAATATAAAAACAAATTTTTATATTTACAATTCCGGTGAATCTACCTTAGCTTTAAATACATGTTCTAAAAATTCTTAACTTTTTACTTTTATTTTCTACAAAGAAACAATCTTAAATTACAGTAGGTTTACATAGTTATAATGGATATTTCAATAATAATATGCACTTACAATCCTCATTTAGAAATTTTCAAGCGATGCTTGAATGCTGTTGCATTATTAAATAGAAACAATATAAATGTTGAATGTATAATAGTAGATAATAGCAGTTCTCCCCCCATTATAAATTATGAAATTGTAAATTCATTTCTGAATAATTGTCCTTGGGCAAAACTCGTCATAGAAAAAGAGCAGGGCTTAACTTACGCAAGGTTGAAGGGGTTTAGGGAAGCTAAAGCGCCTATCATTATTTTTTTTGATGATGATAACGAACCAGATAAAGATTA
>JBGTGX010000124.1:0-16104 GCA_041746475.1 Pyrinomonadaceae bacterium
ATTGCATCACACGATCTACACTTTCGCCGCAACCTTTATTTGGAGAAATCAATGTTTAGATTCGCATCTTTGTTCTTTGTTATAGCAATGCTTATTGCGTCGATCAGTGCTCAATCGGGACGACGAATAAAAACGGCTCAAACGCCTGCGCCATCTTCAGTGTCAGTTACGGGCGAACGGAAGATCGACCCAAATGTTTATTCCGAATCGCGCCCGTTTAAGCCGGTGTTGCTGACTCCGGGAAAAAGCAAAAAGCGCGACGATAAACCGAAAGTTGTTGAAACGAGATCGGACGACACCGACATCGACGGCGGCGAGGATGAGATAATATCTATCGACACTAGCTTGGTAACAATTCCGGTCTCGGTGTTTGATAAAAACGGAATTTATGTCCCGCATATCGGAAAGAATGAATTTAAGATACTTGAAGACGGTGTCGAGCAGGAGATCGCGTATTTTGGCGCGAGCGATGAGCCTTTTACGGTTGCGATCGTTATTGACACAAGCGGTTCGACGCAGTTTAAGATCGAGGACATTCATTGGGCGGCAAAACTTTTCGTCAGGCAGCTCGAGCCGCGCGACCGTGTAATCGTTATTGAATTTAGCGATGGCGTTCATGTAACCTCTGAGGCGACAAACGACAAAGAAAAAATTGATCGAGCAATAGAAAGAGCTCGTTTTGGCGGAAGCACGTCGCTCTATCGTGCGGTTGAATTTACGTTAAAGAAACGTATGAACAAGATCAAGGGTCGAAAGGCGATCGTGCTTTTTACGGACGGAGTTGATACGAGCTCTTGGCGGAATGGATATGAAAGTAACCTCGAAGACGCCGAGGAATCCGACACCTTGATTTATCCGGTGTTTTACAACACATTTCTTGGAAGCCTGTCGGGCGGGACCGTGATGGGCGCTCCACCAATAATCATGGGCGGCGGCGGCGTCCGCGACGCGCAAGCGCAAACCTTTGGCAAAAACTTTCTCGAACAGCTTGCGTCATATACGGGTGGTCGTTTGTTTGAAGCCGGACGCTCCCGTGCCTTGCTATACCAGGCTTTCGAAGGAATCGCGGAAGAACTCCGCACCCAATACAGCATTGGATATTCGCCTAAAAATGCCGGGGAAAAAGGAGAACGAAAGGGGATAAAGGTCAGAGTATATCGTCCGGATCTAAGAGTGCGCGCAAGAGATAGCTATATAGTCGGCGAAACCCAGAAAAATGGGAGCTGAAAAACTTACTATTTCGAAGGGGGAACTCCCGACCAGAGTACCTGCTCGATCATCCATTTATCGCCCGTTTTCGAAAGCAGCATATGGTCAATACCCCCACCATGCGGTAATTTTTACTGCGGCAATCTGGGTTATTACGTCAAGAACCTCTACTTTTTTTGGCGCCCCTGATTTCTAATGGATTTTCGTTTAATGACATACGGTTTGTTCCACTGCGTAACGTTTTTCGCAAAGGTTGCGAATAAAGTAACCGAAAACGCGTTTTATCTCAGAATCGTTGATCATTAGCGTATTTCGATCCAATAGTTTTGTATCTGCACTCCATCGAGTGAAAGTTCTTCCGATAAAACTCCCCCGTAATTGAGTATCGTTTTTGCCGATGCAATGTTGATTTTGTCACAAGTTAGCAGGGCCTTTTTGATTCCGAGTTGTTTGGGTTCAATCAGAGACAACTCCAAAATACTATTGGCATACCCTTGTCGCCTAAACGAAGGGCTAATTCCATAACCGATGTGACCGCCATGCTTTCGCAGACCATCATTCAACGCGTGCCGGACATTTGAAACGCCAACAATATTTTTCTCCTTATCGATAAGCCAAAAGGTCGAATGGCAGACGAATCCTTCATCGGGATGGGTTTTATAGTTATAAAGCCGCTTGACCATTTCCTGAAAATTACCCGGATCAAATCGCAGCGGGAAAGGAACCATTTTTTCGCCGGCGCGTTTCCAGTCGTCAAGCATCTCAAGATACTGATCTTCAAGTTTTACATCGGGTTCTATGAGTCTCATAAAATCTGGCTAGGAAAGTTAACATCTTTAGATTCTCTCAATCATTTTCCCGCTTGTGGTTTGATAATGGCTTACCAAATCTGCGGTCATACAGGAATGAACGGGAAGAATCATTAAAACATCTCCGATCTTGTAATTGGAGATCTCGGATTCCGGAACTGCGATAATTCCGTGCTCCTGAGAAAGATTTCTAACATACATTTCCGGGATGATCTCGCCCCAGCCGTTTCCTTTGTTTTCTGCCACAAGCCCGTAAATTGAGCCGAAATTTTCGTGTTCGAGTCGTTCTTTTGAAAAATGCACGCCTCCGCCATATATCACGATCACATTTCGCTCATCGTGGATCGCAACGATCGGGCACGCGAGCCCAACTGCAATTTGGTCGAGATCGCATGCGCCAATTTGATTCTGTACGAGGTCGTAGAATACAAAATTACCGGGCCGTATCTCATCGACCATCGAAAAATCTTCCGCCACGCTGCAGGTCGGGGTATCGCCAACCGAGATTATCAGATCGGGAAATTGATCGACGTAGCGATCCGTTAGAGACGCGATCGCGGACACGCTGTTTTCGTGAATCTCAAGAATTTCCTCTTTCGATCTGCATTTGTAGGAATGCCCGGCGTGGGCAAGAAATCCCCTAAATTTTAATAGCTTGCAGTTTCTTGAAAGCGATAATATTTCGTCAATTTTCTGCGTTTCTCCCGGCGCCAGTCCGGTGCGGTGATAGCCGGAATCTATTTTAATAAAGAATCCAACTTCACCGGTGAGATTTTCATTTAAGAAATCAATTGTCTCAACGGATTCGATCAAGAGGTTTAATCGAATTATCGCGACAAGCGAATTTATTGTCTTGATCTGGAGTATATTTACGGGAAAGGCGACCGTTATGTCCTTCCACTCGGGCGCAAAGTATTCTGCCATATCCAGGGAAGAAACTGTAATTTTATCGACTCCCAATTCCTTAAACCAACGTCCGATCTCCAAAGACTGATGCGTTTTGAAATGTGGCCGAAAAATGACATCATTTCGCTGGGCTTTCGAAAACATCGCCACGATATTTTTTCGGCATACACTTTCATCAAGAATTAACGTTGGTTTTGTGATCATCGGGAGTCGATTATACGCGGATACCCGGCAATCAAAAAGCCTGATTTGTGCAAACTAACGCCAAATATCAGTAAAATTCCTCGTACTTTTGAATGTCTTAGAATAAAATGATCCGATCCGGGGAAATGTAAACTTTCTTGGTTAACCTTTCATCAAAAGCCAGAAGCATAGAAAAGATCCGGGATAATTGTTATGAGAAAAGTAGAAGTTTTAGTGTTTGTATTGTTTTGTTTTTCAATATCTTTCGCTCAATCGGGGAGAAAACTCACGACCGCGGTAACCCCGATCCCTGTGACAAAAGTTGAAGAAGAAAAAGATTACTCTGAGTCGCGAACTTATAAGGCCCGAAAAATTTATCCGAGAAATTACGGACAATCCAAGGGATCGATCGTTCCGACTTTGAGTCCATCGGACGTTAGCGTCGATGGCGATGTAATAAATGTCGATTCCTCGATCGTAACAATTCCGGTATCGGTTTACGACAGGAACGGGCTTTACATTCCGAATATTGCGGAGAATGAGATCAAAGTTTTTGAGGATGATGTGGAGCAGGAAATTGCGTATTTCGGAGTATCGGAAAAACCGTTCACTGTAGCTTTGTTAATAGATACAAGTCCTTCTACCGAATATAAGATCGAACAGATCCGGGCGGCTGCGAAAGCGTTTGTCGCGCTGCTTAAACCTGATGATCAAGTTATTGTAATGGAATTTGACGGTGATCCGCAGGTTTTGTCAAAGGCGACTACGGACAGACGGAAAATTTATAAAGCCATCGACAAAGCTGATTTTGGCAATGGAACGGCTCTCTATGACGCCGTTGATTATGCAATTAACAAAAGCTTCGAGAAGATTACCGGGAGAAAGGCAATCGTTTTGTTTACCGATGGTGTCGATACCGTATCGAGCAAAAGCAATTATGATCGAACGCTTAACGATGCGGAAGAATCCGAAACGATCATTTTCCCAATTTATTACAACACCTTTTTTGAGAATCGAAGAAGCGGCGGGGTGTTTTCATCCAGAACTCCGGGCACGGGACGTGGCGTGATGAGAACCGGAACGAGTTCGGAGGAATACGCTCTCGGGAAAAAGTATTTAGAAGAATTATCGGCATATACCGGTGGACGAGTTTTTGAAACCGACGAAACAAAGGGCGGATTAACTGGTGCATTCGAAAATCTAGCGGAAGAGCTTCGAAAACAATATAATCTTGCTTATTATCCGATGAAAGAAGGAAAACCCGGGCAGCGCAAACAGATAAAGGTGCGAATCTATCGCAAACAGCTTATTGTTCGGGCTCGTGATAGCTACATCGTCGGTGCGAATCGCAAAGTCAAAGAATCGAATTAGAAAAACTCCGAAGCAAATACTAAAAGCGTCGAGATCAACAATTCGGCGTTTTTTTTTGTGCGCGGTGGATAATCGTTGCTATCAATTGTTTCGTGGCTAGAAAAACTGACAAAAGTCGCCCGAAATTACCCCGAAACCGGACAATTCAGATCCGTTTTCGTTGGCGGGAAACCCGCAGAATAGAAGCTAATAGAGATTTTCTCTTTGCCTGACTTGTTGCCCAACCTCGAACTGTCTAAAATCCCTAAAGAATTATTATGAAACGAATTTGCGTATTTTGCGGCTCGAATCCGGGCAAAAACCCCGTTTATATGGAAGCGGCTGAGAATGTCGGTCTTTTTCTTGTGAAAAATGGTATCGAACTTGTATTTGGCGGCGGCCGGGTTGGGCTCATGGGAAAAATCGCGGATACCGTAATGGCTAACGGGGGGAGGGTCATTGGAATTATTCCAAAATCTCTCTCCGATAAAGAAGTTGCTCATCAAGGACTTACTGAGCTTCACATCGTCGATTCTATGCACATACGGAAAGCGATGATGGAGGATCTTTCTGACGGTTTTATTGCATTACCCGGCGGTTTTGGGACTTTTGAAGAATTGTGCGAAATTATCACCTGGGCTCAGCTTGGCTTCCACTCTAAGCCATGTGGATTCTTAAACATACAAGGATATTATGATCCTTTGGTTGAGCTTTTTGACCGAGCGACGTGGGAACAGTTTGTCCGTCCAGAGCACCGAAAATTGGTAATAATCGAGAGCGAAATTGAACCGATGTTTAACGCGATGAAAAATTACCGTTCTCCGGTTTTCACGAAATGGCTTGATAAAGAAGAAACTTAATGAAAAAGGTTGATCTAATTGTAAAAAATACGGCGCAGCTGGTTACTTGTTCAAGCGAAGGACGGGCAAAAAAAGGCCAGGAGATGCTAAATCTTGGCATTATTGAAGATGGAGCAATTGCGTTGTCAGGAGGAATGTTCGCCGGTGTCGGATCTAACGAGGAGATATTAGGTGCATACGAATCTGAAAACACGATCGACGCTGGCGGAAAGGTCGTTTGCCCGGGATTTGTGGATCCTCATACCCATGTAGTATTTGGGGGAAATCGCTTGAATGAGTTTGAACTACGGATCAAGGGGGCTTCGTATCTTGAAATAATGGAGGCGGGCGGCGGGATCGTGAGCACGGTTTCGAAGACGAGGGGCGCGACAATCGAAGAATTGGTAAGTTCAGCTCGAAAAAGACTGGATGTAATGCTTGAATCAGGCACTACAACTGTTGAAATAAAAACAGGTTATGGTCTGGACTGGGAAACGGAATTGAAAATGCTGGAGGTGATCGCCGAGCTCGATGAAACTCACCTCATCGATATTGTTCCAACCTTTTTGGCGGCGCATGCGATTCCTGAGAAATGGAAAGGGAAGGAAAATGAATTTACTGATTTAATTTGCGAAGAGATGATTCCGGCGGCTTGGGAATGGTACGAAAACTCGCATTTTTCTGTCAAGAAACTAGCCACAGAGGACACAGAGTACACTGAGAGAAAAGATATAGAAAAGGAAGAAGCAAGTGGGACGAAAAATACGAAAAAGAACCACGAACGGGAATCGGGCGAAAGTTCCAAATCCTCTGTGTTCTCTGCGGCTAAATCTCAACGGTTTTTTATTGATGTGTTCTGTGAACGAGGAGCCTTTAACTTAAAGCAGTCAAAGCGAGTTATCGAAACGGCAAAGAAGCTTGGCTTTGGCGTCAAGGCGCACGTCGATGAATTTACAAATCTTGGCGGTGCTGCGTATGCAATCGAACAAGGGGCGACTTCGATCGATCACCTTGATGCGACAAGCGGCGAAGAAATCGAAGAGCTTGCTGCGTCCGGGACAATTGGAATTATTACACCGACGGTCAATTTCAATTTTGGAAGCAAGGAATTTGCAAACGCGCGAAAAATGATCGATGCAGGCTGTGCGATCGCCCTTTCGACCGACTACAATCCTGGCTCGGCACCCTGCCCTTCCCAGCCTCTTGCGATGGCCATCGCTTGCCGATTTCAGAAACTTTCGCCATCCGAGGCTTTTAACGCGATCACGATAAATTCCGCGTATGCAGTAGGTTTAGGCAAATCACACGGTTCAATTGAGGTCGGAAAACGGGCCGATTTGCTGTTCCTCGACACAGATGATTATAGGCAGGTTGCCTACGAATTTGGGCGTAACTTTGTAAAGAAAGTGCTTAAAAACGGAATCGAGATCGACTTTTGATTTTTTGCGTCAGATCTTTCAAATACACCCTTTAGGGATGAATATTTAACTTGACTCAAAATGTGTTTGGTTTAATACTTACCAAACTAATCGTTCATTTTTTACAGTTCTAGAATTCGCATCGGAGGTTTTCAAAGTAAGATTTATGTCTTCTTCTCGAAGTATTCCTTTAAAAGTGAAGCGATCGTTTGGCGAAACGATGCGTAAAGATGCCTGGTGGGTACAGCCCTTACTTATCCTTTTAGGGTTGGGCGCGTTCATTGTTTATTCGAATTGGGCAGCGTTTCAAAACGCTCACTACTGGTTTAGCGGAGGCGGCGCAAATTATCTTTCTCCATTTTATTCGCCAGAACTTTTTGGGCAATCCGAACACGCGATATTTGGTCCGAAACCGGGCTGGTTTCCGGGCTGGCTGCCGTTTTCACCAGCATTTTTGATACTTTGGGCTCCGGGCGGATTTCGCCTTACGTGCTATTACTACCGCGGAGCGTATTACAAGGCTTTTTGGGGTGATCCGGCAAATTGCTCGGTTGGCGAGCTGAGAAATGAATATCGCGGCGAGCGCTCGTTTCCATTGGTTTTTCAAAATATTCATCGATATTTTCTCTACCTTGCAGTAATTTTCATTTTCCTGCTCGCCTATGATGCGTGGGTTGCAATGTGGTTTGATAATCCTGACGGTACACAATCCTTTGGAATCGGTGTCGGCACACTGGTTTTGATTGTTAACGTCATTCTGCTGTCTTGCTATACCTTTGGCTGCCATTCTTTACGCCATCTGATCGGCGGGAAAAACGATGAAATATCAAAAAAACCGATCAGTAAGAAATGCTACGATTGCGTCAGCAATTTGAACGGCAGACACGAGCTATTTGCTTGGATGAGCCTTTTCAGCGTTGGTTTTTCAGATGTTTACATCAGGCTTTGCTCGATGGGAATTTTTACGGATTATAGAATTTTTTAGGAGTGTTTCCCGCAAAGACGCAGAGACGCAAAGGGAAAAGAGAGGTTCGCTCATTTTGTTTGATGGTTTCAAAAAAATACCATTCGTTAATTGTTCGTTCTTTTCTAATTGAAAGATTTTTGCTTTCTCTCTGTGTTCTCTATGCCTCTGTGGTGGAATAGATCTTTATGGCGGAATATCAAACTTTTGAACATGATGTCCTAGTAATCGGAGCGGGCGGAGCTGGTTTGCGGGCTTCGATCGAAGCTTCCGGGGCCGGAGTTTCGGTCGGACTGATCTGTAAATCGCTTCTTGGTAAAGCTCATACGGTTATGGCGGAAGGAGGTCTTGCGGCGGCGATGGGAAATGTCGATGACCGCGATAATTGGAGGGTGCACTTTTCCGATACTATGCGCGGCGGCCAATATTTGAATAATTGGCGAATGGCGGAGTTACACGCCAGGGAAGCACCGGAGCGCGCGCGAGAATTAGAGGCATGGGGAGCTGTTTTTGATCGAACAAAAGACGGCAAAATACTGCAGAGAAATTTCGGAGGCCACAAATATCCGCGACTTGCCCACGTCGGCGACAGGACAGGCTTGGAAATGATCCGCACTTTGCAGGATCATGGAGTTCATCAAGGGATTGATGTTCATATGGAATGCACGGTTATTGCTTTACTAAAAGACGGCGATCGAGTTACCGGAGCATTTGCGTATGATCGTGAGCGCGGGCGTTTTCGCCTTTACAAAGCAAAAGCCATCGTAATGGCTACGGGCGGAATCGGACGTGCTTTTAGAATTTCGAGTAACAGCTGGGAATATACCGGTGATGGACATTCTCTTGCGTATCACGCCGGGGCGGAATTGATCGATATGGAATTCGTTCAATTTCATCCGACGGGAATGGTTTATCCGCCGTCTGTAAAAGGAATACTTGTAACGGAAGGTGTGCGTGGAGAAGGCGGGATTTTAAAAAACAACAAAGGCGAACGCTTTATGTTTGATGACATCCCTCCGCTTTATAAAGACCAAACTGCCGATAATCCGGAAGAAGGTTGGATCTACACCCAGGGCGATAAAAATGCACGGCGGCCGCCCGAGCTTTTGACACGGGATCATGTGGCGCGCTGTATCGTGCGCGAGGTCAAAGAGGGTCGCGGGAGCCCAAATGGCGGGGTTTATCTCGACATTGCGTGGATAAAGGAAAAACTGCCAAATGCTGGAGAGCATATCAAGAAAAAATTGCCGAGTATGTATCATCAATTCAAACAATTGGCGGACATTGATATCACAAGGGTTCCGATGGAAGTTGGGCCGACAACGCATTATGTGATGGGCGGGATTCGTGTCGATGCCGATTCCCAAATGTCGACAATTCCGGGTTTATTTGCGGCTGGCGAATGTGCGGCAGGTTTACACGGCGCAAATCGTCTCGGCGGGAATTCGCTTTCCGATCTGATCGTTTTTGGTAAGAGAGCGGGCGAATATGCGGCGAAATTTGCTAAGGAAAATGGAAATGCGGAAATAAATGAATCGGAGGTCGATGTAGTCGCTAAGCAGGCACTCGCGCCGTTTAATAAAAGTGACGGCGAAAATGCATATAAGATCCAAAGCGATCTGCAAGATATGATGCAGGATCTGGTCGGGATCGTTCGCACTGAAACGGAAATGCGTGAAGCGATCGATGGGATCGGAAAGCTTTGGGAACGGGCAAAGAATGCTTCGGTTAATGGAAACGTTGAGTTTAATCCAGGTTGGCATACGGCTTTGGATCTGACGAATTTGTTAACGGTTTCGGAAGCCGTTGCGCGTTCTGCCATCGAACGAAAAGAAAGTCGCGGCGCTCAGTTTCGTGAAGACTTTCCGGAAAAAGAAATGGATTTCAGCACATTTAATCATGTAGCAAAAAAGGAAGCGGATGGTTCAATGAGCATTTCCCGAAGTGAAATTCCTGAAATTCGTGATGACTTGAAACAGATCATAAAGGATATCGGCTAATGAAAATTATTTTATTAATGTTTCTTATGGGAGCTTTGTCCATTTGTTCATTTGGACAAAAAAAGTTGGATAACCTTAAGCCGCACCACAAAACAGCGCTAAACGGGTTTTTATCAAAGAATCGCGATTATAAATTTTTGTCGGAAGATAAGATCGCGGCTGATTACTTGAAAATCATGCGCGGAGATTTTGGCAAATCCTTTGCTCCATATTATCGAGTTGGAGATTTTAATAACGATAAAGCTATAGATTTCGCAATGATTCTCGCGAAAAAGGGAACGCCGATCGACCAGGGAAAAGAGATGTCAAAAGAACATCGCTATAGACAGAAATTGGCGATAATTATTTTTAATGGGCAAAAGGCCGGCGGTTTTGGAAAAGCATTTATCAAAGATATTGGCGCGCCGTATGTTTGTTTTCTAAATCTTACACAAGAGAAAAATAAAAAGCTTTACTTTGGTATTTATGAAACCGATGAAACGTATCTGCTCGTACCTAAAGGTCGCGGATACGTTCTAAAATAAGTTGGCCGAACTTGAATTCAGAGAAAAATCTATGAAAAAAGAAATGACATTCAGCATTTGGCGTGGCAATTCGCAAAACGGAGAGTTTATGGATTATTCCACCGAAATTTCCGCGGGAATGGTAGTGCTTGATGCGGTGCTGCAGATTCAAGCGGAGGATGCGAATGATTTGGCTTGCCGTTGGAATTGTAAAGCCGGAAAATGCGGCTCGTGTTCGGCAGAAATCAATGGAATGCCCAAGTTGATGTGTATGACGCGGCTCAACACTTTGCCAATGGATGAGCCGGTAACGGTTGAACCGATGCACGCGTTTCCCGTTAAAAAAGATCTGGTAACGGACGTTTCATGGAATTATGAAGTAAAAAAGAAAATCAAGAAATTCAAACCGAGAAAGCCCGACGCTGAGGATGGAACGTGGCGTATGCAGCAGGAAGACGTTGACCGTGTACAGGAATTTCGCAAGTGCATTGAATGTTTCTTATGCCAGGACGTTTGCCACGTATTGAGAGATCATCATAAACACGATGAATTTATCGGTCCTCGATTTCTTGTTTACACCGCTGCCCTGGAAATGCATCCGCTTGATACCGAAGACCGCATAGGAGAATTGAAAGATGAGTCAAACATTGGATATTGTAATATTACGAAATGCTGCACAAAGGTTTGTCCTGAAGATATTACGATCACCGATAATGCGATAATTCCTCTCAAAGAGAGGGTCGTCGACGAGTTTTATGATCCTGTGAAAAAGATCCTAAGTATTTTTAGGTCGAAGAAATAGATTATGTTTGAACTAAAAAAAATATCGCCGGACGCTGTTTCGTCGGCTATTGAAAAGGCAAAGCATTACCGACTCCTTAACGAGCCAGGTGCGGCAGAAAGCATTTGCCGCGACATTTTAGCGGTTGACCCCGATAATCAGGAGGCTTTGATAACGATCGTTTTGGCGATGAGTGACCGCTTGCAAAAGGATTATGCGGTCGGCACTTCGGGAATTCAAGATTATTTATCTAAAATTGAGGGCGAATATGAAAGCGCTTACTACTCGGGAATAGTTTACGAACGCCGCGCAAAAGCCCTGCTTCATAAAGGCGTTCCCGGATCCGATTCAACAGCTTTCGAACTATTTCGACAGGCTATGGATTGGTTTGAGAAGGCTGAAGCTGTGCGGCCAGCCGGAAACGATGATGTGATTCTTCGTTGGAACGGTTGTTCAAGAGTAATTAAGAGTAATAATTTGTCGCAGAGGGAAATGGCTTCAGATTTCATCGAGTAATTTTGCTATGGATGCCGCCCGGCAAAATTTCGCCTCGATGGTGGGAAGTAATTTTCCTTGCCAACCCATATATATTCTGTAAATTCATCGCTGAGTTTTACCTCCTTTGATGAGGCAAAAAAATTAAACATTAGAAATACCGTTTAGACTGTTTTATTCGAGACATCAGCAAAGCTTTTCTCATGCCCGTCATCCTTGAAGAAGGTCGGTTCAATCTATTTGACCTCGATTCCAAGTTCTTCCCGCAGTTCGCGCCGCAGGGCTCACCGATTGCTTCGTTTGGTTCTAGACCGCCGACCGGCAACCCAACTGCCGGGAAACACTCCGCGATCCTCAGGCATTTTGCCGAGCGGCAACGCCTCATTTTCATTCCACACGTGTCCGGCGACAATAAGCCTGAGGACAAATGGATGGATCCAGTCATTATTGGATTTCCGGAATCTGTCTAAGGTGAATATCCTGGAATTAGCACAGCAACTGATTGCATATTTGATCCAAAGCTCAAAAACGAGATGCTTGCAAAAAATAGAATAATCATATATCAACTTTTACAATGAACGAAATTCTACTAGATGGCGAAAGTCTCACTTTTGAGCAGGTTCTCGGCGTTGCATACCAAAGTTCCGGGGAGTTTAAAGTTGCGTTGTCCGAAACTGCTGAATCGAAAGTAAAACGCGCGGCGGACGCTGTTCAAACTCTTCTTGATCGAGGTGAAATCGCTTACGGAATTACTACCGGATTTGGGGCTTTTAAGGACAAGATAATTTCGCATGAGGAAGTAGAGCAACTCCAGAAAAATATTCTGATGAGCCACGCCGTAGGAGTGGGTGATCCATTTGATATACCGATTACCAGAGCGATCATGTTGATCCGCGCTAATACACTGGCGCGCGGACACTCGGGAATTCGTCTTGAGACTCTTCAACTCCTCATCGACATGGTAAACAAAGGTGTGCATCCGGTTATTCCGGAAAAGGGAAGTCTCGGTGCAAGCGGCGATCTGGCGCCGCTGGCTCACATGGCGCTGCCTTTGATCGGTAAAGGCGAGGTCTTTTACCTAGGTGAAAGGATGAGCGCAAGCGATGCTCTTGATATCGCTGGGTTAAAACCTGTGACACTTGCTGCCAAAGAGGGGCTGGCGCTGACAAACGGTACGACAATTATGACAGCCGTCGGGTTGCTCGAAACGGACCGGGCGATGAAGCTTGCAAATATTGCGGAAATAGCGGGCTGTTTGAGTCTTGAAGGGTTAAACGGCACGACTCTGGCATTTGACGAAAGAATTCATTCTCTGCGACCTCATCCGAGACAGATCGACTGCGCAAAGAATCTTCGCGACATTCTTGAGGGAAGCGAATTTACGCGCGAGTACGATAAATCAAATGTCCAGGATGCTTACACACTTCGCTGCATCCCTCAGGTACACGGGGCGTGCCGGGATGCGATCGCTTATGCCGAATGGGTGGTAAAAATTGAGCTCAATGCGGTTACCGATAATCCCTTGATATTTATCGATGACGAAGAAAATATCGAAGTCATTTCCGGGGGAAATTTTCATGGCGAACCGCTCGCGTTGTCGATGGATTACCTTGCGATCGCGCTCACCGAGCTCGCAAACATTTCGGAGCGAAGAATCATGCGCCTGACGGATGAAGATTCAAATGCACATATTTTGCCGGCGTTTTTGACTGAAAACGGCGGGCTCAATTCGGGTTTTATGATCGTCCAATACACGGCCGCGGCTCTTGCGACGGAGAATAAAGTTTTGTCCCATCCGGCAAGCGTTGATACGATTCCCAGCTCTGCAAACGTGGAAGATCACGTTTCGATGGGAGTTACGGCCGTATTGAAACTTCGTGAAATTTCAAAAAACCTGGAGAAGATCATTGCGATGGAACTTTTCGCCGCCGCCCAGGCTATCGATTTCCGAAAGAAAGAGATAGGTGCGGATAAAAAACTCGGTAAGAAAACTCAGCCTGTATATGACTTGATACGTTTGAGAGTGCCTTTTATAGAAGCGGATACGGTGATGTATCCGCTTATGGCGGAAGTTGAGAAACTGGTAGCGAAGGAATTGAGTTGAGTTCGTAAAGAGTTTGTTTGCTCGTTATTTCGAGTCTAGCGAAGCAGAAGTGCGCAACAGGGACATTTTCTGAGCCGCAGACTATCGCTTGATAGAACTACCGTTATGCGAAAGTGCGTCGTTCCTTCTTTAGCATTTCCCGGTACCGTTCCGGCAGTGAGCGGATCTTTTTGTTTTGATCGGTCAGAATATGTTTAGTCTCGCCGATTGCGAGAATCTTTTCGTCTGATTCCCTGAATATCTCGTACACAAATACGAGCCCCCTGCTTTTGAGCGTGTCGATCCGCGTTCTGATAGTTAATACATCTTCGTAAAATGCGGGAGACTTGTATCGGCAATAGCTTTCGGTGACGATCATCAATGCTCCGTCCTTTTCCTCCATTTCCAAATATGAAAACCCACGGGCACGGCAATAGTCGCTTCTGCCGAGCTCGAACCAAACATAATAATTCGCATGATGCACGATTCCCATTTTGTCCGTTTCCGCATAACGAACTCTTATTTCGGTTTCATCCCACATGGTTCTTAAGTTAAGTTTAGAGAATCATTTAGTCAAATTCGGCTAATGCTATTGTTACTTGCTTGTTTTTGGTTTCCTAGGCAGAATAAAAGCTTATGTCCGGAGAAAAAAAACCAATTGTTGCCAATCGGCATGCGTATCACGAGTATCATATTTTGGATAAATATGAAGCGGGCGCGGTGTTGGTCGGCACCGAAGTCAAAAGCATTATGGAGGGGAAGATCCAGCTTAAGGAATCTTACGTGGCGATAAAGGATGATGAAGTATGGCTGCTTAACGCGCACGTTTCTCACTATTCTCATGGAAATCAGCAGAACCACGACGTGCTCCGGACAAGGAAATTACTCCTTCATCGACGGGAGATCGAAAAACTTCAGAAAGAAACGATGCAAAAAGGCATGACTTTGGTAATCACAAAGGTCTACTGGAATCGCGGTCGAATAAAGTTTGAGATCGGTGTTGCAAAAGGTAAAAAACTGTTTGATAAGCGGGAAACTTTAAAGCGCAAAACGATTGATAAAGAAACAAAGAAACAGTTGAAAGACGCAATCAAATAAGATATAGATATAGGTTTTAAGCGGCCAATTTAAATACAAAATAAGAGGAAAATAATGAAAGCTCAAGCGATTAATAAGGATTTTCTGGGTGCAAAAGTCGATGGAATGGCGGTTGCGGTTTATGAAGGAGAGAAGGGATCCTCCGAAATACTGAAAGAACTCGATAAAGCCTCAGGAGGCTTAGTATCTACAATTATCAAGGAGGACGACTTCTCCGGCAAAAAGGATGAAACCTCATTGGTGCGAATAAAAGACCGGCGTCTACTATTGATCGGTGTGGGAGAGCAGAAAGAATACGGACCTGCGGATGTCTCGGTATTATCCGGAACCGCAGCGCGATGTTTCCGCGATATTGGATGTAAGAGTTTTTCGCTAGCTCCACGATGTGACGGTGACACTCTAGAAATTTCTTCGTCTGCGTTTCAAGGTGCAATTACGAGTCAGTTTGAGCTTGATAAGTATAAAACAAAGGACAAGAACAAAAAGAAGATCGATAAATTTGTACTGTTTATTGAGGGCGGCAAACCGGCTGAGATGAAAAACGGTTTGGCTCACGGTGAAGCAATCGGCGAATCGATGAATTTCACACGAGATTTGGCAAACGAGCCTCCAAACATTCTGACGCCCACTGAAATTGCGGATAGAGCTAAAAAGATGGCGAAAGAAGTCGGGTTAACCTGCGAGATCTTGACCGAAGCGCAGATGAAAAAGCTTGGAATGAATTCGCTTCTTAGTGTTTCACTCGGTTCAGAAGAACCTGCAAGACTTATCGTTTTGAAATATAAGCCAAAGAAGAGCACAGGCAAGAAAGGCGAGCTCCTTTCGCTCGTTGGAAAGGGCGTGATGTTTGATACCGGCGGAATTTCGATCAAGCCATCCGCCAATATGGACGCGATGAAATATGACATGTCGGGTGCGGCTACCGTGCTTGGTGTTATGAGAGCGATCGCAATCTTAAAACCTTCCGTCCCTGTATTGGGTGTCGCCGGATGTGTTGAAAATATGCCTGACGGAAAAGCTTCCCGACCGAGCGATGTCGTTACCGCGATGAACGGCAAAACGATCGAGATCCTAAATACGGATGCTGAAGGGCGCCTCGTTTTGGCGGACGCCGTCGCTTACGCCGAGAAAGAGGGCGCAACAAAAATTATTGATATGGCGACACTCACCGGTGCCGTTGTCGTTGCGTTGGGAAACTTGAACACGGGCGTTCTCGGAAATAATCAGGAGCTTGTCGATTCTATAATTGAATGCGGCGATGAAGTGGGCGAGGGCTTTTGGCAGCTGCCGGTTGGCGAGGGTTACAGCAAACAGATAAAGTCCGACATCGCAGATATTAAGAATATCGGATCGAAGTCGCAGGCTGGAACGATCGCCGGTGCAGTTTTCATTCAAGAGTTTATTGACAAGGCAAAATGGGCGCATCTCGATATTGCCGGCACGGCTTGGGCAGACAACTCCAAGGC
>JBGTGX010000125.1:0-43817 GCA_041746475.1 Pyrinomonadaceae bacterium
GCTCGCATTAGTATGTCGGTCGTCGATTATTACTGTTGACTCAAACAAACTACCTGGGTCATAAAACAATCTGCCATCCTCATGATAGAAGGGACGGAGAAGTTTGACCTTATCTTCGAACGGCAGGAAGATAGATTGCTGTTTTATTGACTCTAAATCTTGATCATATGACACCTTCAATTTGATGTATTCGAACCTGTCAACAATTTTTCTGAATTCTTTCAATAAATCTTTTAGCATGGTTCTTTTTATTGGCTGTGTCAGAGTTGCCAAAGTGCTAGAAATTACCCCAATGCGCGAATCCATTCATCAGAATAATGTACTTCCAAAACTACTCAAAAAGAAAATACAATCGATTAAGTAATTGTTGTTGTAGCCAGATTCTTTAAGTCCGGTGACGTTTTTCTATTTTAGAACTTTGAGCAGGCTATGAAAACGTTTTATCCTAAATATAACAGGGTGATAAAGCTCGAAGGCGACTATACCGTTCTAAGATTAGCATCGATCTTCTTTACAATGCGTTGGATGATCCAAAGGGTGGAGCGAAAAAAAAACAGACAAGGACATATGTCTAAGCCAATCTTTGAATCAAATGATCTCTGGGAAAGGAAGGTCCAAGACGTCAGGTCGCATATTGTAAAGTAGAATTTAAGAAGATGAAAAAGAAACGCGAAAAAGGAAAATTACTCTATTTTACAAATATCGAAGGTGAAACGATAAACGAACATCTTCTTAAAATAGCAATTGAGATTCTTGCAGAGAAACGGTACGATTTGGCACTAAAGGAATAGGAGTAGTTTCTTTGGAACGGAAGTTATCTTTCGTCGACGAAGAGTCATTTGGTCAACTAATATCCGAATATGAAGCCAAAAGATTCCCCTAATAAATCCCAAAACGTCAAGCCAATTACCGTACGCGGTTCTCGTCCATTGACTCCATCCGAAATAGATTCGCTAAGAACGGATTTGAAAGAAGCGAACGCTACCTACGAAAAGAGGTGGGGCAATGTTCGCAAAGTAAGCGACTCACCGAAGAAGTAACCCCATCCAATAATCCTGACAACGAGCCAATGAAAAAGGTCGCATCCGTTTGGGACTACGAAGCCTAAATTAAATGAGGCAATTCTATGCTGTTAGATTCTACTCTTAGAAACGAACTTACGAGTTTATTGCTGCTTTTCGACTCGAAAATAAAGTATTAGAGGAAAATATAGAGGAAAATAAGCTAGAAATTATAATCGCAGAAAACACGACATTCTCGCAAACAACTGTATATATTGAGGTTAAAATGGTGGAGCCGAGGGGGATCGAACCCCTGACCTCATGACTGCCAGTCATGCGCTCTCCCAGCTGAGCTACGGCCCCATCTTATGTGATTCGGTGTTTCGTAATTCGTAATTTGCCGAGGATTAATCGTAATGAGATTTACTCGATACTTCGAATTGCGTATTCCGTATCACGTAAACCGAATTACGAAAAAACGACCTGATGAGAATATCACCTGGATTATTTCGTTTCAACTAGTGCGAAAGGAGCGGTTGGGTAGCTTCGTTGGCCAACTTGTCCGTCGCCCGACCGTTAGGAAGGGCTTCCGCAGTCATCTCTAAAGATAAAGGATTTTTTGCTGACGATGGGAGCCCGCGCTCACGCTTGGGCTACTGACACGAAGATCCAGGTCGCTACCGCTAGCTGTGCTGATGGGTAGATTTGGCTTCCGCAGTTTTCTCTATTTATGAAGGATGTCTACGACCAAACACGCATTTTTTCAGATATATGTCTGTCGAAGGGGACCAAGGTCTGATCGAGGCCACAAAACTTCTGAATTTATTATGCCTGGACTTTTCCAAGCGCTACAATTTTCTCGCGTTTTGATACTACGACACCGCCGGGTTTTTCGACCGTCACTGCAAACATCTTTGGATGTTTTACCTTTAGTTTTGCATCGATCGGAATAATCGCTTCTCCATCCTCTCTGATATTGAAGACACCACCATCGACGGGAGTTTTTTCATCCTGTGTTTCGTCGAATATCCAGAGTTGGTAAGCTTCTTTCTGGGCATCATTGGCGGGCAAACCCTTGAATACCATATAGCCTTGCTGTTTTTCGTCGCTCCAAACGACCTCACCCAGTTTCTGGCTTTCATCCTTTGGATCGGTCCAGGCAGTTCTAACCAGATCTTTTGAAGAAGCCAGGAATTTCTGGAGTTTCTCTGCGTTTGACGGTTCAGTAACCGGAGTTACGGTAGGCGTAGGAGTGACGCTTGCAATTTCATTGGGCCCGATTTGGGTTAGCCAGAAGTTTGCAACCAGAGCGATACACGCAGCACCTGCAAGTGCCCAACCAAGCCACTGCGGCATTGACCAATGTGTCTTTTCGACCGCCGGTGTAATATTTTGAGAAAGCCTGGAAGTTTTGTCGAAGGTCAGTTGTTCGTCTGATTCTTCGGCTGCGAAAAATTTAGACGCGTCCTTGATCACTTTGGATTTCAAAGCCAAAGGCATTTCCTCGACATCGGAGACCGCAGAGAGAGCTATTGCTGCAGCGGTCTCATCAAATTTGGATTCTTCAACCAGATTGGGGAAGGTTCTTTGCAGCGAGTCCAGCTCGAGGCGTTCTTCTTCGTCTAGCCCAAAAACCGCTTTGTAAGTAAGGAGTTCGAGCAATCGATCTTTCATTTCTACTTCATTCATGCTGAAACCTCCTTTCCGGATCTGTTGCTATCTGCTTCGAGTGCATTTCGGACTTCCATCAAACCCCGGCGCGCATGAGTTTTCACCGTGCCGAGAGGGATGCCCATCACCTCCGATATCTCGCTATGTGAATAACCTTCAACTATTGACAGCTGCAATACATTTCTTTGTTCAGGCCGCAGCTCATTCATAGCGATAGCCGCACGTTTCGCCTCAATCGAAGTATGCACTTCTCGGCCGTCTGCTCCGGTCGGCTCGAAAATCATTTCGTCCAACGAACTCTGATTCGGCTGCCTCGTGGTTTTTCTCAAACGATCTATCAAGCGTCTTCTTGCGATCATTGCAATAAATGTGGTCTCAGAAGATTTTGTTTCATCAAAACGATTTGCGTTTCTCCAAACTTCAATAAATATTTCCTGTACCGCATCTTCGGCATCATTTTTGTCGGGCAACATACGTTTAGCCAACGACCAAACGAGACCGCCGTATTGATCTAAACAATCATTAACCGCGGCTTGTTCGCCTGATGAAATTCTTTCTAAGATTTTTTCAGCCACAAAGTCGTTAGTCGCTATTCCCAAATTTTTATCCTTAACACTTGTTACTATCTTAAACCAGCAGGTAGGATGTTGGAAAGCGGATTGTTTGAATAACATGATACTTCCTGTCGATCATTGATATATAAAGTTTGGCGATCTTTATCTCAATGATCTATTTATGCAGCCTCTAGTAATAATTGGCCGTCGTATATTACTTTCGCTTAGGGATGTGAATTGGATTCAAAAGGCAGGAACGCGTTCATTTGGAGCGGAAAAAAAATGAGGCGATATATATTGCAAGAAGCGTCAGCGTTGTGGCAGCAGATATCAAGCAAAACTGACAAAATGCCCCTATTACAAATGCCTGAAGATAGATCAGCCAAAGGGTAAAACCGCTCATTAATATGACGGTAGCGCCAAACACTTTCCACAACGAACGATTACCAAAGGCAGTAAGCAAAGCGAGACTAAAGGCAACCAAATAGGCCAGGACACCGAAGGCAGCGGTTGGAATGCCGGCAATTTCCGCGTAAGAACTCGTCAAAACGGTTTCGCAACCCGAAATGATACTGCACGGAACTTGGGCACCCGAAAAATGTTTTGCCGTAAGATACGCTGAATCAACAATTCCGATAAGTGCGACGATCGCCGCCAGAACAGCCGGTTTCGAGACCCCGGATCGATCAATGTTCTCTGAATCAGAACTGCTCATTATTTATTGCCGTTTTCTTTTTCTTCAGATGTATTGTTCGTTTCCGTGGCATTTGCGTTAGATTCGTCGGCGCTCGGTTCTTCTGCTTTCGGCGACACACGCGCAAGCTCAGCATCGATGGCGGCTTTAATTCCTTCCACGGTCATTTGCTCAAAGACCAAAGATTTGCCGTTTATATATAGCGACGGAGTTGACCGAAGATCTAGAGCATTTCCGCGTCTCATATCCGTATCGACACGGTTTTTTGCGTTTAACCCAAGGGAATCAGTCTTAAATTTGTCAACGTCGAGACCGAGTGTTTTGGCATATTCTTCAAAGGTTTTTCGGTGATCCGCTTCCGTTGACCATTTTCCCTGATTCGAGAAAAGCATATTTTGCATCTCCCAGAACTTGTCCTGAAAACCCGCTGCTTCGGCCGCGACTGCCGCGTCATAGGCTTTTGGATGTGCTTGTATCAATGGATAGTTTCGAAATACAAACTTAATTTTGCTGCCATAGATTGAATTTATTTCGTTAAATATCGGATGTGTCGTTCCGCAGGCAGGACACTGATAGTCGGCAAATTCTTCTACAACAACCAATGCACTCTCTGAGCCTTTGAAATGCTCGGGCAATGCGCCGGCGGGAGCATTTGCATAATTATTTGCCGGTTCCTGAGTCGAGTTTGCGCCGGAGTTTGCAGCCGTGTTATTGCCATTATCCGTTTTTTCACCGGATTGCGAGATCCAATAAATTCCCGCAATAGTAGTGAGAATGATCAAACCGATGATTATAAAAGGGACCGTATTCTTATTTGTTTCCGCAGCAGCAGTTTGTTTTTCGTTTGCCATAATTTCGTTCTTCTTCAGAAAGTAAATTCGATTTATCCTAAAACTTTTCTAAGTTTCTTACCAACCCGCCGTTCTTCAATAGCCTCAATCGTTTGCTTCACCTTTGTGTATATTCCAGTTGCATCCAACCCAAATTCCGCCAGGAGCAATTTTGGATCGCCGTGAGTAATGATTTGGTCGGGAACGCCCATTCTTATTACTTTTACATTATCGAGCAGTTCATTTTGCTCGAGGAGTTCCATAACGGCGGAGCCAAAACCACCCGCTAAATACGCTTCTTCTACAGTTACTATAAGTTTGCAGCTATTTGCGAGCGCAATTATCAATTCGGAATCGAGAGGTTTCACAAAACGTGCGTTTATCACAGTCGCGTCGATTCCTTCCTTGGCAAGATTCTCCGCTGCCTCAAGCGCCGGATTTACCATAGAGCCGTAGCCCAAAATCGCTACTTCGCTACCCTGTCGAAGAATCTCAGCTTTTCCGATTTCCAGCGGTTCGGGTTTTTTCGATATATCCGCTCCGATTCCTGCACCTCGGGGATAACGCAGGGCCGCCGGACCCGGATGCTCAATTGCCGTCAGCAGCATATCGCGCATTTCCGCTTCATCTTTCGGAGACATCAAAATGATGTTCGGGTATCCGCGAAGGTAAGCAATATCAAGCAGTCCGTGGTGTGTTGGACCGTCCGCGCCTACGATTCCGGCGCGATCCATTGCGAATGTTACGTTTAATTCCTGTAAACAAACATCGTGAATTATTTGATCGAATCCGCGCTGTAAAAATGTTGAATAAATTGCGGCGACCGGTTTTAATCCCTCGCAAGCCATTCCCGCACAGAAAGTTACGGCGTGCTGCTCGGCGATCCCGACGTCAAATGCACGCTCGGGAAATTTTTCCAAAACTATATCGACGCCCGTTCCGTCAGGCATTGCCGCCGTGAGGGCGACAAGTTGCGCGTCCTTTTCCATCAATTCGCACATCGTGTCGCCAAAAACTTTGGTATAGGTCGGAGGCGCTGGTTTCGAAGATTTGATCGCCTCTCCGGTCTCGATATTAAAGGGACCGGTCGCGTGCCAGGCATAATAATTTTCTTCGCGCGAAGGATAGCCTTTTCCTTTTTTGGTAAGTGCATGAACGATTACCGGGCCGTCATCGACCTTTTTCGCTTCCTCGAGTGCACGCACCATCATCGGTACATTGTGACCGTCAACATATCCTATGTACTTAAATCCGAGTTCGTTAACCAACGCTCCGGGTAATACGGCCGCTGCGATTGCATCTTTAAAAGACTTTGCTGCCCTTCTCAAACTGTGCCCAACTCCGGGAACCGAGTCAAGAGTGTCGCCGATTTCCTCCTTGAGGTGATGATAGCTTTGCGCTTCTTTGATTCGATTTAGATATCGCGTCAAAGCGCCGACTGCCGGAGCGATCGACATATCGTTGTCGTTTAAGATCACGATCAAACGTGATTTCAAGTGTCCTGCCTGATTTATTGCTTCCATTGCCATACCGCCGGCGATCGAAGAATCGCCGATAAGCGCGCATACGTGAAAATCCCGATCCTGTTTATCGCGCGCCACCGCCATTCCAAGCGCGGCAGAAAGCGATGTTGAGGCGTGCCCTGCTCCAAATGTGTCGTATTCGGATTCATCGCGTTTTAGGAAAGGGCTGAGGCCGCCATACTGCTTGATGGTCTTCATCTCATTGCGGCGTCCGGTTAGGATCTTGTGTGCATAAGCCTGATGCCCGACATCCCAAACGAGCTTGTCTGTCGGGGTGTCAAAAACATAATGCATCGCAACCGCGAGCTCGACTGCTCCGAGCGACGCACCTGTATGTCCACCGATCTGTGAACAGGTTTCCAGGATGAATTGCCTGACTTCGTCAGCAACCTCCTGTAGATCCTCAATTTTTAATTGCCTTAGATCGGCGGGTGAATTTATTTCCGATAAAAATCTCATGTATTTCTTTCTCTATTTACCAAACTGGCATTTTATATTGCCGTTTCCTAAATGTTAAATGTTTATTGCCGTTTTTTCTTGAGAGTTTTATCAACTAAAGGCTTTCGAGATGCGTCTTAGAAGGAGTTATTGAACAATCTTTACAATCAAGCGAGGAAATTATTAATGAATATTGGACGTAAACTATTTACTACTTTTGTGTTGGCATTTGCCTTTGTAGGTTTAAATACGGTGGCGTCGGCTCAGGATACCCCAAAACCTGAAAGATCCGATTCGATGAGACGCGAAGGACGGGGCGGCAAAGAAATGCGTCGTGGCATGCGCGGAGGTGGACGGGATCACGGCAGAAAACGCGGCGGTCGCGGCCGTGGGATGCAAGGTCTCAGGGGAATAACCTTAAATGATAGCCAGAAACAAAAAATTCAAGCACTTTTCCAGGCGAAAAGAACTGAAAAGCGGCCGCCATCGGATGAGATTCGGGAATTGATGATGGCAAAACGCAATGGCCTTCTTACAACGGCTCAGGGGCAGCGTTTACAGACCATTCGTACCGAACGAATGGCTGCGAGAAAAGCCGAAATGGATAAAATGAACGCCTCGATTCGATCGATTCTTACAGCGGAACAGCAAACCCAGTATGATAAAAATCTGGCTGAAGCAAAGCAGCGTATGGAAGAGCGAAAGACAAGAATGGAAGAACACAAAAAGAAGAGAATGGAAAACAAAAAGGATCAGCCCAAGCCATAAGAATCAAGGCTGATACAGCAATCGATTAGTTTTTCTAAAACGAAAAGAGGTGTGTAAATTTACGCATCTCTTTTTCGTGTTTTCGGACCTAATCAGATTCAATTTCTTTTACAAATTCTGTCAGATAGTTTGCAATTTCATCCCTAACTTTGCGGAATGCTTCGAGACGCTTATTGTCAGTACCTTCAACCTCTGCAGGGTCTTCAAATGCGTGATGTATTCGCTTTGTTTTTGCAGGGAAAATCGGACAAGTTTCCTTGGCATTGTCGCAGACCGTTAGAACAAAATCGATTTCATTATCTGAGAATTCATCGATTGATTTTGAGCGATTGCCGGAGATATCGAGTTCGATTTCTTTCAAGGCTTCTATCGCCTCGAGGCGGACGATGCTGGGTTTCGTGCCCGCGCTATAGATATCATAGCGGTCGCCGCATATAGCTTTTAGGAGTCCTTCTGCCATTTGGCTTCGCGCAGAATTTCCCGTGCACAAAACCAGAATGCTTTTCTTACCGTTCATTGCAATTCTCTTCCTCGTTTAACAGCCACGAAAAAATTATTAGCGCGGCAAAAGCACCCACCAATTGGGCGAAGATAAAAAGCGGAACATTTTTTGGCGCGATCCCCGCAAATGTATTTGATGCCGAACGCGCTAATGTAACAGCCGGATTGGCGAAAGATGTAGAGCTTGTAAACCAATATGCCGCAGAAATATAGGTCGCTACCATAAGAGCGATCTTGTCCGGCCGAAATTTAATGCCTGCCTGAATCACTGCGATCAAGCCAAAAGTCGCGACAACCTCCGCTAGAAACTGCGAACCTCCGGTGCGGATCTTGAGCGATGCAGAATAAACAGGAAGCTCAAACATCAAATTCGCCAATCCCACTCCGACAAAAGCGCCCGTGATTTGAGCTGCCAGATAAAAAACACATTCTTTTGGACCGATCTTGCCGCGAGCAGCCTCGGTGAGTGTCACAGCGGGATTGAAGTGGGCACCGGAAATATCGATAAAAGTCCAAATCAGAAAGGCCAACCCCGCTCCCGTGGCAAGCGTATTTGCTAGAAGCGCGATGGCGGCGTTTCCGCCCGCGAGGTTTTCTCCCATAATTCCTGAGCCGACAACTACCGCGAGCAAAGCGGCAGTTCCGAGGAATTCAGCAGTCAATTTTCGGGAAAGATTCACTTATAGTTTGGAAAGCGAGTTTTCGAGGTCGTGAATTAGATCATCTTTGCCTTCTATTCCGACAGACATTCTTATTAGCCCATCGGAAATGCCGGCTTTTTCTCGTTCTGCGTTTGAAAGGGTAGCGTGAGTCATCGAAGCAGAATGCTGTACGATCGTTTCTACTCCGCCGAGAGATGTCGCGTTAGCGCATACTTCAAGCCCATTTATAAAACGCTTCGCCTCCATTTCCCCTCCGACATCAAATGAAACCATGCCGCCGAATCCTCTCATTTGTGTTTTCGCAACCTCGTGATTTTTATGACCTTCAAGACCGGGATAATATACCGCCTCTACCTTTGCATGAGATTGTAACATATATGCAAGTGCATATGCATTATCGTTGTGTTGTTGCATTCGCAGCGCGAGCGTTTTGATTCCGCGCAGGACAAGCCATGCAACTTGCGGTGAAATTGCGCCCCCCGTAAGTTTAACTCCCTTATTATAGATCTTGCGTATTAATTCTTCGTTTCCCACCAAAACCCCCGCACTCAGATCGCTGTGACCACCTAAATATTTTGTCGCGCTGTGTACCACTAGATCGACCCCCAGATCGAGCGGGTTTTGATTAAACGGTGACGCAAGGGTGTTATCGGCGATCGTAATTATGCCGTCCGATTTTGCTATATTCGTTATCGCAGATATGTCGGTGATATTCAAAAGAGGATTCGAGGGGGTTTCGATCCAAATAACGCGGGTATTTTTACTTACGGCGCTTTTGTAGTTTGCCGGGTCGGTTGCATCGACGAAAGTCACTTTAAGCCCAAACGATTCTGCGAGGTGTTTCAATAAATTCGAAACCGTGGAATACATTGAATCGAGAGCGATGATATGATCGCCGGATGCGGTAAGACTAATGATTGCCGCCGAAACTGCCGCCATTCCGGAAGCGAAGGCGAGGGATGAATCTCCGTTCTCAAGTTTTGTGACAGTTTTTTCGAGTGCTGCGGTCGTAGGGTTTCCGAGCCTTCCGTAGAAATAACCTGGCGTTTTATAGTTGTGGATATCCGCACCTTCATCTACGTCGTCAAAAGCAAAAACAGATGCATTGTAGACGGGTACGGAAAGGGCTCCGTGATTCTGGGAAATATCGTGGTCGGCGTGTACTACTTCGGTGAATATTGATTTGCGCTCTTTCATATCGGTAAGATGACACGAAAAAGAAGTGTTTTTCAAATCAGTCGGTGATTTTAGCCTTGTGATGGGAATCAAGCTCGGCAAATGAGACGTCGTAAATTTCGTAATCCTGCCAATCTTTGTGATCAAAGTGCCACCATTCTTTTGGGTTGACGGTGAAGCCTTCAGATTCCATAGTGCCCCTGAGTAGATCGCGATTTGCCGTTTCCAGAGCTGTCCCGCCCGAATAATCAGGCGCCGCCTTTTCATTAAACTCATCGAATTCCGAAGGCATTGCGGCGTAATTGCCTGAATCAAGATGATACATAGTAATATCGACCGCACATCCGCGATTGTGTTTCGATCCCGTTTTCGGATCGGCGACAAATTTCTTTTGATCGTCTCTCACAGTTTCCCAAAAAAGCTTTGTCACTGACCAGGGCCGATATCCGTCAAAAATTACCAACCCAAATCCATGCGGTTTGAGGTTTTGGTGAGCAAGAATGACGGCTTCAGCCGCAACTTTTTGAAGAAATGCGCGTCCATCATCATAGACGGCGCGTCCAACGAAATTGTCATCACGCGCATATCTTATGTCCAGTTTTATTGAGTTGTCTAAGTTTATGAGTTCTATCAAATCAGTTTAGTATCTCCAAATATGAGATCAAAATACAATAGCTTTGCCGCTGAAACAAATATAGTAGAAACACGTTAACAAAATTTAGCGAAACTAATAGGCGAGCGCTTGCAATGGGAATAAGTAGTTAGTATTTTTATATTAATGCAGCATATGGAAGAACAAAGAAAAAGATTTTCTGCATCAGCTCTAATAAAACGCTTTGGCGTTGCAGGGTTTTTGTTTTTTTTCCTAAAAGGGATCCTGTGGCTGATCGTGCCGACCGCACTGATCTGGCTTGGCTACAGCTGGTAATTACGAGGCTGGCTCCTTTTCTACTGCGGTTACTTCGGGTTCGGATTTCACATCTTCTTCAGGCACAACCTCATCATCATCCAAAATAATAACCTCTGAACCATATTTCTGATAATCCTTAAAGTTTATTAAGTTTCGTGATTCGAAGATATTTTTGTCCTGTCTGAAAGTAAGTCGCACGTCCGAAACTGAAGGAAGCAAATATAGCAGGTCGCTGATCTTCACCCAATCGTAATCGATAATTCTTTTTGCCGAGCGAACAGGGAAATTTGCAGGAATTTCAGTTGCGTTGCTTTCTACGCGGAGCACTCTTGATTTTTCGCGATCGATCCAAATCCGTCCTTCCATTCCCGTAACTGTTGAATCGGAGATGATCGCACGCGACGTGATCGTCTGTCTGGCTTTGTCGCGCTCGGTAGTGAAGTCAAAAACAATTGTCTTCCGACCGTTGACCTGATCGGTATCGACGAGCTCAAATTTTGTCTCGCTTTCGGGCTTAAAGATAGTCGCCAAAACCGTTACAAATTCACCCGTCGAGCTTGTTCCTTCAACTTCCGAATAATCGCTTTTCGATTTCGGTTCAGGTTCGCGCACCCCGTTTTTCGACAAAATCTTGTATTCTTCCTGCCCTCGCGCGAGATAGCTCACGGCGACAATGAGGCGATCGAGACTTCGAAAATTATTTGTTCCGGCATATGCGGCAGAGCGCTGTATTTGTTGTTTTACGACAAAATCCGGCATTTCTTCTACTGCCAAAAGGGTATTTTCGCGGGTTTTTTCGATAAGATCTGCGGCTTCAGCCTTGTCCGGAAGTTGTGCGGCGGAAGGATTTTCACGTCGACGATTGGCTTCTTCAAGTGTTCGTCTTAGCTCCGTATCGTTTCGACCCTTGGAAATCGTCAGACTCCGCAAACCGCTCGTAAGCGTAAAAGCGATCCCGCGTTTTCTTATAGCCTGAATTAATGCGTCGTTATTCGCCGAGCTTGCTTCAAGACTGTAAAGCATCTTTACGTACTCAGCCTGAGTTAACGGTTTTTCGCCCTGCGCAAATAACGAGGCGGAAATAAATAAAACCAAAAATACAATAAAAAGCTTTTTCATCACCCTATAAAGATGCCACGATAAATCAAATCGTTCGCTTTGTAAATAGAGGTTGGTGTAGAATAAGGGCATGAGACTGAATGTGATAATTATTAACAGCGGGACGTAGCTTTTAAGCGAGGCATAGCTGAAGCCTTTGCGAAAAGTCCCAAGTCAACAAAATGGCTTGGGACTTTTTACTTTGTCCGTTGAGCATTTAACCTTAAGCATTTATTATTGTGAATTCGCGAAATGGTTGTGAAAAAAAAGATATGACTGAACCAGTAAACTTAAAAAAGACGATTAATTTACCAACTACCAATTTTTCGCAAAAGGCGAATTTGGGTCAGGCGGAACCCGCGCGTTTAAGAAAGTGGGATGAGATGGATCTTTACGGAAAGATTCGTCAATCGCGAAAGGGTGCAGAGCAATTTATTTTGCACGATGGACCGCCTTATGCGAATGACAACATACACATCGGCACGGCACTCAATAAAATTTTGAAGGATTTTATTGTCAAAGCGGCGACGATGCAGGGTTTTGATTCGCCGTATGTGCCGGGTTATGACTGCCACGGTCTGCCGATCGAAAAATACGTTGAAAAGGATCTGGCGAAAAAAGGTAAGAGTAAAAATGATCTGCCTGTCGGAACTTTTCGCAGGATCTGCCGTGAGCACGCGGCTAAAGCTTTGAAGGCGCAAACCGCGGATTTTCAAAGGCTTGGAGTTTTTGGCGAATGGGACAATCCGTATCTCACAATGTCGCACGAATACGAATCGGAAACGGCCCGCCTTTTCGGCACATATCTCAAGCGCGGATACGTCTATAAGGGGGCGCGCCCCGTCTATTGGTGTGTTCACGATCAGACGGCTTTGGCGGAAGCAGAAGTTGAATATTCACAGCATACGTCGCTTTCTATCTATGTGAAATTTCCGCTCGTTTCGCCACCTGAGAAGATTGATGATGCATTAAAAGACAAAAATGTTTTCGTATTGATCTGGACGACAACGCCGTGGACGATTCCTGCGAATTTGGGAATCACGGTTCATCCGGAGTATGACTATTCGGCTATTGAAACTAATGGCGAAGTATACATTCTCGCTTCGGAATTGGTTAAGAATTTGGCTGAAACCGTTGGGCTTAAAGACGTTAAGGAATTAGCACGTTTTAAAGGTTCAAAGCTCAACAATCTTGAAGCAAAACATCCATGGATCGATCGAGTTTCGATTCTAATGAATGGCGAACACGTAACTTTGGGCGAATCCGATGCCGAAACCGAACTCGACGTAAAAGAAGCAAATAATAAATCTGCGAATGCCGGAACGGGTTGCGTTCACACAGCACCCGGACACGGACACGACGACTTTGTTATCGGCCGTGAATATGGTTTAGAGGTTTATTGTCCCGTTGATAACAGCGGACATTTTCAGGATGATGTTGAACATTTTGCAGGTCAACAGGTTTTTGAAGCAAACAAAAATATAGTCGATTTCCTGAGAGAATCGGGAATGTTGGTCTACACGGAAGATTACCAGCACCGCTATCCGCATTGCTGGCGCTGCAAGAATCCTGTGATCTTTCGGGCGACTCCGCAATGGTTTGTTTCGATGGATGCGGTTGCGACAAATGGCGAAGAAATCTCTCTTCGTGCAAACGCTTTGGATGAGATCAAAAAAGTGAAATGGCATCCGGAATGGGGCGAAGGACGTATGCACAATATGCTTAAAGGGCGTCCCGATTGGTGTGTTTCGCGCCAACGTTCGTGGGGTGTTCCAATTCCTGTTTTCTATTGTGACGGCTGTGGTGAAGCGGTTGCCGAGAATGAGATCGTAAATCACGTCGCAGATATTTTTCTGCAGGAAACTTCCGACGCTTGGTATAACAAGGAGGTAAGCGAACTGCTGCCCGCTGGCTATCAATGTAAATCTTGCGAGAGCACAGAATTTACAAAAGAAACTGATATTTTAGATGTTTGGTTTGATGCTGGTTCGTCTTGCATAGCAGTTTTGGGAACGAGAGATAATCTTCGTTTTCCGGCGGATGTTTATCTCGAAGGCGGTGATCAATATCGCGGATGGTTCAACTCATCATTAATTTGCGGTTTGGCAAAACACGATAAATCACCTTATAAAACTGTTATCACACACGGTTGGGTCGTCGACGGCGAAGGTAAGAAACAATCGAAATCGATCGGAAATGTTACCGCACCAAAGGAAATAATTGATAAATCGGGGGCGGAGATCCTGAGACTCTGGGCGGCCGCGGTTGACTATACGGAAGATGTCCGTTGTTCGGATGAGATTTTAAATCGAATCGTCGACGCTTACCGCAAATTCCGCAATACACTTCGTTATGCACTCGGTAATTTAAATGGATTTGATCCCGAAAATGATTCGGTTGAATACGCAAGTTTAGAAGAAATCGACCGTTGGGCGCTCGCGAGTCTTGATAAAACCATCGAGAAGGTTTTAAAAGGTTACGAAACCTTTGACTTTCAAGCGGTCTATCGAACGCTCTACGATTTTGTAACGGTTACGCTTTCGGCAAGATATTTTGACATTATCAAAGATCGGCTTTATATTGCCGCCCCAAATTCGGAAGCGAGGCGCTCCGCACAGACCGCAGTCTATCGAATCGCCGATAGTTTATCGCGTCTTCTTGCTCCAATACTTGCTTTTACAGCAGACGAAGCCTTTGAAAATTTGCCCGGACAGAAGCTTGATTCGGTCCACCTGGCTGAGTTTCCTGAGGTTTCGGGCGAAGGGGAAGATAAACTTCTCGGCAATTGGGAACGTATTTTTTTGGTACGGGATGAAGTCTTGAAAAAACTTGAAGATGCGAGAAATCGGAAGGAAATAGGCTCTTCGTTGCAGGCAAAAGTAATCTTATCGGCTGATGAAGAAACGCACGCATTTCTATCGAATTATGCGGACGAATTGCGGTATATTTTCATCGTTTCTCAGGTTGAGCTCGCGCAAGCCGATAAGCTTACGGTAGATATAAAAATTACTGAAGGAAATAAATGCGAACGCTGTTGGAATTTTTCTACAAGAGTAGGTGAATTCGAAGAGTACCCGACCGTTTGTGAAAGATGTTTTGCGGCTCTCAGTGAAATTGAGCAAAGCGTATCCGCATAGGAATCATTTGTGAAAAAACGAGCAATATTTTGGAAATTGGGATATTTGGCGGTGACGGCATCCGTGTTTTTGCTCGACCAAACGACGAAAGCCTGGGCGGTTAGAAGCCTTCGCCTCGGAAACGATATTGAGCTCATCCCCGGTTTCTTTAATTTTGCGTACGCGACGAATACGGGTGTCGCATTTAGTATGTTTGACAGCCACGGCGATACCGGCCGTTGGGCGTTGTCGGGCTTGGCATTTCTCGCTTCGGCGTTGGTTTTATACTTTTTTTGGCGGACTCCGCGGAGCGATGACCGAATCTTGGGAGCACTAGCGCTTCTACTTGCGGGGATTTTCGGAAATGTGATCGACCGGATACGGTTTGGTTATGTGATCGATTTTATAGATTTTCAATTCGGAAATTGGCATTACCCGACATTCAATGTTGCAGATATGGCCATTTGTACCGGCGCGGGTTTGCTTATACTTGATATGTTTCTTAATAGAAAAGAAAACGCCGCGAACGCGGAAAAAGGATTGGAAGAAGATAAATGATCGCTAAGAAAGATGAATTGTCTATTTCGTTAAGGGAAGTTACAAAAGAAAACTTTGATGAGTGCATAGAGTTAGATGTTGCGGATTCCCAGAAACGATTTGTAGGCAGAAATGTGAATTCCATCGCTGAATCAAAGGTTTTCCCGCATTTGATTCCTTTGGCGGTTTACAAAGGTGACGAACTTGTCGGATTTAGTTTGCACGGCAAAGATCCCGAAAGCAAGAAATACTGGATCGTTCGTCTAATGATCGGTGAATCATTTCAGGGCAGGGGCTTTGGAAACGAAATGACCGTGAAGCTGATAGAGAAAATGAAAGAGTATGAAGATTGCGATGAGATCTTCCTGGATTTTATTCCGGGAAACGAACGTGTCGAACGGCTTTATACCAGGTTGGGATTCGAGAGAACCGGGAAAACGGACGAACGCGGAAATATTATTATGCGGTTGGATTTAAAGGCAGAAACACGCACGTAAGTAAGTGTGAAAAACATAGTCATTCAGCAATTTACGTGGAAAGAAACTTCTGATTATAACGATGAAATCCGAGCAAAACTTTTATAATTGATGCCAAACTACAAAACCGACAACGAACAATCAACAATTATCAACTAACAAAAGATGTATCCAGAATTATTCAGAATCGGCAATTTTCCGATAAATACATACGGAGTCCTGCTGGCGATCGGCTTAATGTTGGCACTTTTTGCCGCCGCGCGGCTTGCCGAAAATGACGGTCTTCCAAAGCAGCGTATTTATGATCTCGGGCTTTGGACCATTATCGGCGGATTGCTCGGCTCGAAGCTTTTGATGTTTTTTGTCGAAGATAATGTCGAATTCTTCTCGATGGATTTTCTTCGCTCCGGTGGCGTGTATTTCGGAGGTTTTATTGGAGGATTCCTTACGCTCGCATTTCTGATCGGGCGGTATAAATTGCCTTTTTGGAAGGTTGGAGACGCTTTTGCGCCGGGAGTTGCTCTTGGTCAATTTTTTGGGCGACAGGGTTGTTTTTCTGCCGGGTGTTGCTGGGGAAAGGAAACGAATCTGCCGTGGGGGGTTCATTTTACCGATGAAGGACATATGAATACCGGTGTTCCGGTTTACGGTCCTGATGGAAGCGATCTTTTTTTACACCCGACTCAGCTTTATGAATCTTTTGCCATGCTGGCGGTTTTTGGTTTGCTGGTTTATTTGCACCGGCGAAAGAAATTTGATGGGCAGATATTGATCGCATACGGTCTTATTTATAGCGTCGTACGATTTTCGATCGAATTCGTTCGTGACGACCCACGCGGAGATCTGCTTGGTTTTACAACATTGACAGGGCTTTCAACCTCTCAGGGAATTAGTTTGATAGTGGCGGCTGCTTCAATGTTCTTTCTTCTTTGGCGTTGGAGAAAGGAAAACGATACGCGTATAGAAGAAGGAAATGCCGTGTAAGAGAGCCGAACGGACGTGTAATTCAACAAACGGAAAGCAAGAATCAGGTGTGCATTTTTCGCGCGCTTCGTTTATTTTCTAAGAAGTGTCCGAAAAAGATAAAACAGTAAACTTCGAAACGAATTTGGAAGACATCGGGAAAAGACTCGATGTCTTTTTATCTGAACGCATAGAAGACTGGTCGCGCTCGCGGCTAAAGAAACTTATCGACGATGGCGATGTTTTGGTCAATGGCGGTGCAATAAAATCGTCTTACAAACTCCGCGAAAATGATGAAATTTCCGTCGATCTGGTTTTTTCGGATGTAGATGATTTTGAGCCTGAGGATATTCCGCTCGATATTATTTTTGAAGACGAATTTCTTGCTGTGATCAACAAACCCGCGGGAATGATCGTCCATCCGGGTGCAGGAGTTTCCACTGGAACTTTGGCAAACGCCATCGCATATAGATTCAACGTTGAACATTCAAAATTCAAAACTCAAGAAAAAGAAATCCGCGATCGAATCGGCATTGTTCATCGCCTTGATAAAGAAACTTCCGGGTTAATCGTTGTTGCAAAAAACCCGCTAACACTTGAGAAACTTTCAGCTCAGTTTCGCGATAGGAAAGTTAAGAAATCTTACGTCGCGCTGGTTCACGGATTCGTACGGAAACTCACCGGAAAGATTGAAGAACCGATTGCGAGAGATCGAAAAAATCGCGTAAAAATGGCGGTTGATAAAAATGGTAGAAATGCGCTTTCCGCTTATAATGTTCGTCAGAGATTCGAGAAATTCACGCTTCTCGATGTTCAAATAAAAACGGGCAGAACGCACCAGATCCGCGTTCATATGGCCCACATGAAGCATCCGATCGTTGGAGACGAAACCTACAATGAAGGACGCGACAAACAGATTCCCGAAGCCCAACTTCGCAAGGCGATCGGTGATTTGAATCGCTTTTTCCTTCACGCCGAGAAACTTTCTTTTACTCATCCGGTGACGAAAAAAGAACACGAATTTGTGCAGCCGATGCCCGTTGGATTGACTGATCTATTGAAATTGCTTTAACGTTCAGAGTTCAAACTTCAGTTTTCCGTTTCCGCGAGCTTTGTGTTGCGGACACTTACATTTTCTTCTCAAAACTCCAACTATTTTAACTGACCGTATGCAATCGTTCCGCTTCGCTGACGATCGCAGCAAACTGAAGTTTGAACTCTGAACGCGAATCGCCAACGCTTTTCGAGGCATCCGGAGCGAGATATGTTCGCGTAAAAGCTGCACATCTCGACAAAATTCCCGATTGGCATCCGGGTGCCGGGTTTGAGGCGTTTATTTTTGTGGGCGAAATTATTATCCAATAACGTGCAGGTCGCGTTTCGAGGCGGCGAGGATGGCGCAAATTTACTCGACAACGATTGCGGTTTGTGACAGAATCACAAATTACAAAAATTTCATTCAAGAATTTAAGTTTTAAGGAGAAAGATAGAAGATAGATGTCAGAGAACGAAACACAGACGGCCGCCGATGAGAAGGCGATAGAAGTTACCACGGAAGTTGCAAAAACAGCGAAAGCTGAGGTTGAAACCGCACCCGCGGCAGATATGGCAGAAACGCCTGCTGCCGGAGACGCTGTTGAAGAAGTTACGGCTACGGAAACACCGGCGGAAGAAGTTGCAGCACCGGAAGCACCGAACGAAGCAGCTGTTGAAGAAGTTACGGCTCCTGAAGCACCGAAGGAAGAAGTGATTGAAGAGGAACCTGCCGAACCGGAAGAAATTTCCTATCATGCAGTTGAAAAAGAAGGCGAAATCACTGCGATTTGGGAAATGCAGGGTCAAAAGCATTTGCGAACGATCGATCCGCGCTCGACTGAAGGGCAAAAGATTTTCGCGCTCTTTACTTCTGATATCCATGAGACGGATAGCCCGTCTTTGTCAAGCCAAGCAACGACATAATCGGGAAGCTAATTTATACACTGCGGACGCGTTCGTTTATCGACGCGCCGCTTTTTGTGTTCTTAGAAGTTAGATATCCTGTCTTGCCGTTCCGTCAATTTCCAGTACCAGATCGGCGCCATAGGCTTTTGCGGGAGTTTGAAAACCGGTTTTAAGACCGCCCTCAAGGATCTTTTCGGCAATTAGAAGAGCCGTAAGAATTGTAAACTTATAACCTTCAGGACCCTGGAGTCTTGATTCCGCGGAGTTTCCCCCGCCGTCGGTTACCTTTCCCCAAAGGAGAGTTTTTCCTTTTTCACGTTCTTCTTCTGTTGGTCCGCCAGCCTTTATCTGTTTTTGCAAATAACTTTGAATGGGCTTTGTTGCCAAGAGCCATCCTAAATATCTACTCAATTTGAGCATTTTTAGATTTTGCTCGGGCAAAACTGTAAAGACTTTGATATTCGGGATCTCCGTCGAATAAAAGGCTGTCGAAACGTCGCCCCAGGGAATCGTGACGCCGGTCTTCGTAATCTCACCAAAATCAATTTCCATTGTCTCAAAAGCTGCGGGGACGCTTGTGATCTTTCCATCACTTCGAATTGCACCACCCTTTCCGATGTTCATGGTCATTGTGGTTTGTGTTCCATGTGAGATACCTCCAAGCCCATAAAACGCAAGGGTAAGATCCTTTGCCGATGGTAAACGGTCTTTAAGATGACGCGCGAGGCAATCCGATGGGACGACGTCAAACCCGACGCCGGGCATGACCATTATTTCCGCTTGCCTGGCTTCTTCATCACGAGCCGCCAATGCCTCGAAAACCGCAATTTCGCCGGTAATGTCAAGATAATGGGTTTTTGTCCTCAGACAGCCGTCAACCATTTGTTTTGCCGTAAGAGAAAACGGCCCCGCGCAATGGATCACAAAATCGACATCTTTCAGCGTGTAATCGAGAGATGTTTTATCTTCCAAAGAAAACGTCCGGCAAACAAGATCGAGCTCTTTTCCTAAAGGCTCAACCTTTTTTTGGCTTCGACCGCCAAGTATAGGTTTTAGACCGCGTTTTACCGCTTCCCGCGCGATCAATTCGCCCGTATAACCATTTGCTCCATAGATTAGAAAGTTGCTCATATTTTTACTCAAGAATTTTCTTTACGCGTCCGATCTGCCCGTCATTTAGTCTGACCTTGATGCCATGCGGGTGAAATCCCGAATTGGTCAACAGGTCCTTAACGATTCCAACAGTTTCTTTACCCGTGCGCTGATCGTGCTTTAGCACGATCGATACTTTCAAACCCGGGTGAATATTTTTTCGTTCGCGATGCGGCATAGTTTCATTATCAAAACAACTTAAGATCTTTCATCTGCTCGTGTTCAAGTTTATCTAAGAATTCAAGCCGTTCAATTTCTTTGGCGCCTAAAACTTTCATATGCGGGGTCATTACCTGAATGTCGATCCACGAGCTTCCCTTTGACTTTAGGTGATCGACCAGAAACAGAAGCGCAAGCTTTGAAGCGTTTGGCTTCGCAAAAAACATGCTTTCGCCGCAAAAAACACCGCCTGCATCTACGCCGTAAAGCCCGCCGACCATCTCGCTGTTTTCTCCCCAAACCTCGATGCTGTGGGCATTGCCCTGATCGTGAAGTTCGGTATAAGCGCGTATGAAATCGGTTGTGATCCACGTACCGTGTTCGAAATTACGTTTCGTTTTTGCACAATTTTCGATCACGCGTCGGAAATCTCCATCAATCGTATAATTATAATTACTTTTTCGTTTTGTTTTTTCGAGACTTTTCGGAATATGTAGATCGCAAAATTCAAGAATCGCCCGCTTTTCCGGGCAAAACCACGGGAGCGGCATTCCCCGGATATACCATGGAAAAATTCCCTTGCCATAAGCCTCCCGCAAATTCTCAACTGTCAGCTCGCCGCCAAACCCAATAATGTCGCTCGCGTGATAATAAAACTGGCCGAATGCGACAAATTCCGTAAATTCGTGTTTTTTTGGATCTGGAAAACTATTCGACGACATAACACTATTTTAACCACAGAGCATACGGAGAACACAGAGCGGGAAAGGGTTTTTGTCCGACGTTGGAATTTGCGTTCCCGGAATAAACTCCCGGCTAAACCTCGATCAACTTCCATTTTCCGCGTTTAAAAAGAATCGCTGAAGCGACAGCAAGCACTGAAAAAGCGATGGTGATTGCCCAGAAAACACCATGGGCTTTCATCCCAAAATGATACGCAAGAATCCATGCGAGCGGTACTTCAAAAAGCCAAAATACAAACAAATTCAGATAAGTTGGCGTCCATGTGTCACCCGCACCATTGAATGAAGTTTCGAGTACCATGCCTACGGCGTAAAACAAAAATCCATAGGAAATGATCCGCAAGGCGTCAGTCGCATAACCCAAAACCTGTGGTTCATTTGTAAATATCCCGGCGATCGATTCGGCAAAGATCACGAAAATGATCCCGATACTTGTTTGAAATATAGCGTTATAGAATGCCGATCTCCATACACCTTTTTCGGCGCGTTCAGGCTGTTTCGCACCTAAGTTTTGTCCAACCAATGTGGCAGCAGCATTTGCAAGGCCGATTGCAGGAAGCAGTGCAAAAATTATCAATCGAATTGCGATCGTATAGCCCGCTACGGCTTCGCTTCCAAAACCCGCAACGACGATCATCAGCCCGAGCCAACTCGTTGTACCGATCCCAAACTGCAACACAGCAACCCAGGAGAGACTGTACAGACGCCGAAATCGTTCCTTGTCAAAAACCCAATGCTCACGGCGTATTTCAAATCTCTTTTCGCCCCAAAACATCTTGTATGCAGCATAGCCCACGCCGATCCCGCGGCCTATTAATGTTGCAACTGCCGCACCGGTTACACCGAGCTCCGGAAATATCCATATGCCAAAAATAAAAAGCGGATCGAGGATGCAGTTTAGAATATTCGCGATCCACAAAACGCGCATTGCGATCGCGGCATTTCCCGCACCGCGAAAAATTGAGTTGAGCAAAAATAGAAAAACTACGACAAAGCTACCGCCGATCATCAGGCGCGTAAAAAGAGTTCCCTCGCGAACCACCTGCGGCTCGGCTCCAAGCAAGGTAAGAAACTGCGGAGCAAAAATTATCCCGATCAAGCCCATGACGGCGGAAATGATCAAGCCCATGTATATCGCGTGCGTTGCGGACCTTGCAGCACCATCAGGATCTTTCTCGCCAATCCGTCGGGAAACCATCGCCATCGCGCCTACAGAAACTCCCATCGCAACCGCATAAATCAGAAACATCATCGTTTCTGTGATACCTACAATAGCGATTGCATCTGCACCGAGCGACGCGACAAAGAAAACATCCACGACGGCGAAGACACTCTCCATTACCATTTCGAGGATCATCGGAACGGCGAGCAGAAATATGGCTAAACCAATCGAACCCTGTGTAAAATCCCGTTCAGAGCCGCGAATAGCTTCCTTAAAAATTGACCAAAATGAATTGTCATACGTCTTTTCAGACGTAGGATCTACGTAGTTAGACATGAAAACCTTATTAAAATAAAAAGACAGAAGGCACGAAGCGTGCAGAGATTGTCCGTTTCGTTTGAGAAACGAGAATACGAACACAAAGGTTGCGGTAAGTTAGCGGTTAGCGACTTTCATAGTTCAGAAAATATAGCACAATGAAATTGTTATTAAAACCTTCAGAAGAACTACAGTAATATCCCAATAGTTTGTTGCTAATAAAGTAAAACTGAAATAATAGCATTGCCGTAGAATAACGATCCCGTAGGGACTTAAGAACTTTTATCATCTGAATCCCAGCGATAAATCGCAGGGCTAGTTCCAAATTCTCATACAGAGAAAAGATGAGGAATTTTTTTTGTACCAACCAAAATTTGGACAACACCAGAACTCCAATAATTAACCTTTGTTCACTTTCGAAAAATAATAGCTGTCGAGATAATTCTCGATCGCTATTCGTTTTGTATCTTCAGATATCAAACCGATGTAATTATCGGGTCGCAAGAGAATGATAAATGATTTACCCGAGCCAAAAATTTCGGCAATTTGCGGATAAAGGGGAAGCTGATCGAAATCAAGGATCTCCTCGTATTTTCCGACGATTTCGGCGTAATTTGGAATCGAATTTTCACCATCGAAAAGTGTCACCAAATGAAACTTTGGACTCTGAAGACGTTTGTAAATACTTTCTCCTTCAATTTCAAAATATGGCATTCTGTCACCGGCGTTTACAGAAAAGTTTCCAGTTTCGACACTCAACCGAGATTTTCGGTAGTTAATCCCTATCTGTGATACGAGCGGAAAAATAAAATTCTGAACCGTTTTCAGACTAACTGCGAAATTTGCGATGTGAGGAAAAATTTGCGTGCGAAAGAACGCAATAAATGGATCGTCGCTGGCGCCGAAATCGAAAAAGCGATCCGTTGTTTGTAGAAGGCGTTTGGCATTTGCGGAGCGCTCTTCCGAATATGTTTCAAGCAAATCAGTATTGCTTCTGCCGCGCAAAACGAGTGCGAGTTTCCAGGCCAAATTGTAAACATCCTGAATTCCGGTGTTCATTCCCTGGGCTCCGGCGGGCGTATGAATGTGAGCGGAATCCCCCGCCAAAAAACATCTCCCCTTTGAGAATTTTTCAACTCTTCTTGAATGAACACGATAGACCGAAAACCAATTAACGTTGTAAATATCTAGCTTGAGTTGGGTATCATTTACAATCTGCCGTTCGATCTCTTCATATAAAATTTCGCCCTCTCGGCGATTTTCGTTCTCCGGAAAGGTTCCGACAATTCGATAGCGCTTTTCACCCGGGAGTGGAAAAAACGCAGTGATCGTGCGTTGAGCGAGCGAAACCATAAGTGCGTCATGAGAATATTCCCAATCAATTTGCACATCGGCGACGTAAAAGAGACGTTCGAAAGTGCTGCCTTCAAAAGGTAATTTGAGGGCTTGACGAACAAAGCTGTTTGCGCCGTCGCATCCGACAAGAAATTTTGCTTCGATCATCTCGCTCATTCCATCGGCGTCTTTCAATTTCGCGGATACACTTGATTCGGTTTGCGAAAAACTTTCAAGCTCCGTGTTCCAAAGCACTTCTCTTTCATGCGATTTAAGAAATTCGTATAGCTGATGTTCGTGAATACTTTGTTCGACGATCAGCAAGAATGGATAAGCACTCATCCCTTCTCCGATATTTCTCAATTCAATTTCACCCCGAACCTCGCCACCCTCCGTGAGAAGTACCCTTTCTGCCAGAGTTCCTTGTCTGATAAGGTCATCGGCGATATTCATCTGCTCGTATATTTCAAGCGTTCTCGCCTGGACGCCGATCGCCTTTGAATATCGCGTTATCTGATCCTTCTTATCGACGATCGCAAAATCCACACCGTATCTGATCAACTGGCAGGCCAGAGCTAATCCGGTCGGTCCCGCACCGACAATAATCACATCTGTTTTCATATTTTTGAGTTTATTCCTTTTTTTGCATTTCCTTAAATTATTTATTTGTAAAGAAACGAAAATGTGTTGTTCGTTTAGCATAGATACTAATTGATATTGCGATGGGAAGAGTGATAAATTCCTAAATACACAAAAAGCTCAATCGAAAATTGTAAACCTATGTATAAATTCGTACTCGTCATTCTCGCGGCTCTGATATTCGCCTTTTCAGGGATTGCTCAGGATAAAACCGAATCGCCGAAAGTAAAGAGTTTCGAGGATTTTACGGAGAAACTTCGAAAAATTGACGGATATATTCCGCTTTTCTACGACGATGAGGCAGGGAAGATGTACCTGCAAATCTCGCGCTTAAATGAGGAATTTCTCTATCAGGTCTCGCTTCCGACAGGTGTCGGTTCAAACCCGATCGGTTTGGATCGAGGGCAGTTGGGAAGCACGAAGGTCGTCTATTTCGAGCGCATCGGAAACAAGGTTTTGATGGTTCAGCCGAATTACAATTTCCGTGCGCTGAGCGATAACAAAGCTGAAAAACGCGCGGTCGAAGAATCGTTTGCTAAGTCAGTTATCTGGGGGTTTGAAGTCAAGGCAAAGGATATCGGTAAATATTTGATTGACGCGACCGATCTTTTTATTCAGGACGCCCATGGGGTTGCCGACCGGCTTCGACAAACAAAGCAGGGAACTTACGCAATTGATAAATCACGGAGTGCGTTTTATCTTCCCAGCACAAAGGGTTTTCCCAAGAACACAGAGGTCGAGGCGACAATAACACTGACGGCAAAAGGTGAAACCGGGCGTTTAGTGAATGAAACTTCGCCAAGCGGAGATGCGGTTACGGTGCGTGAGCGGCATTCATTTGTTGAACTTCCCGATGATCGCTACAAACCTCGCGAATTTGATCCGCGGATCGGCGCTTTTGCGATCAGTTTTTACGATTATGCTACTGATATTAGCGAGAATCTTGAAAAACGTTGGATCGTACGTCATCGGTTAGAGAAAAAAGATCCGTCTGTTGCGGCAAGCGAAGCTGTCAAACCGATCGTTTATTATGTTGATAACGGAACACCGAAAAAAATTCGCGATGCATTGATCGAGGGGGCGAGCTGGTGGAATCAGGCATTTGAAACGGCGGGTTTTAAGAATGCGTTTCAGGTGAGACCTTTGCCGGCTGACGCAGATCCGATGGATGTTCGTTATAACGTAATAAACTGGGTTCACCGCTCTACCCGGGGATGGGCTTACGGATCAAGCGTGGCAGATCCGCGAACCGGAGAAATAATCAAGGGTGTCGTAACGCTCGATTCCCAACGCGCAAGGCAGGATTTCTTGATCGCTTCGAGTTTCGCTCCGCAATATGCTTCCGGTTCGATGTGCGATTTTGCGGCGATGCCGGATGTCGATTATCTGACGAACGCAGATTCTAAAACGGATGCGGATGCGATGAGCGTCGCAAGAATTCGGCAGCTTTCGGCACATGAGGTTGGACACACGCTTGGTTTCGCGCACAACTTTGCAGCGAGCACATATGGTCGCGGATCGGTTATGGATTATCCGGCACCGATCATCGAAATTAATAACGGACAATTAGACTTTTCAAACGCCTACGCATCAGGGATCGGGGTGTATGATAAGTGGGTAACGCAGTTTGCTTATTCGGAGTTTCCGGATGGAAAAGACGAAAAACAAATGCTTGAAAATATTCTTGAAACCGGGATCAGAAACGGCTATTTGTATATTTCCGATGGTGATACACGCCCGCAGGGTGCGGCGCATCCATTGGCAAGTCTTTGGGATAACGGGAGCGACTCGGTCGCCGAATTAAAACACGTTATGGAGATCCGACGGATCGGGCTCAAGAATTTCGGGTTAAAAAACATCGACGAAGGCGAACCTCTTTCCGAGCTCGAAAATAAATTGCTTCCGCTTTATCTGCATCACCGCTATCAAACGACCGCGGCAATAAAATCCATCGGCGGGGTCTATTACAGCTATTCGGTCAGGTCTGGCGGGGGTGCAAATCCATCACGAGTTCTTGAAGTCGTTCCGGCAGCTCGTCAGCGGGAAGCCTTAAATGCTGCACTTGAAACCCTAAAACCCTCAGAACTTGCTATTCCGGAGCGTATTCTGGCGATACTTCCACCGATGGCTGCAGGCACTAATTCAAGCAGATCCGAGCTTTTTCCAAAACGTACGCGGCCAATATTCGATCCCGTCGGTGCGGCGGAAATTGCGGCTGATATGACGATAAGCGGTTTGCTCGAACCAAACCGCGCCGCACGTTTGATTCGATTTAACGCGCAAGAAAGATCGAATCCGCATTTTAGTGAGGTTGTAGATTCATTGATCAAAACAGGTTGGAAGCCGGTTTCTTCGTTGAATGCATACCAATCTGAAATTCAGCGAAGCGTTCAAAATGTTATCGTTTTTGATCTAATGAAACTTGCGTCAAACGAGGATGCTCAAATGCAGGTAGCAGCGGTTGCAACAGATGGTTTACAACAAATCGCTTCAATGGTTAGAATTCGTAGTAAGCAGAATACTGAAAATGCATTTGACCGTATGCTGCTTGAAACGATCGAGAAATTCATGGCACGGCCCTCAACGCCGCGAAAACCAAATGATATATTACCTGAACCGCCGGGCGATCCGATCGGTTCGAATTAAGATTTTAGTGAAGACTTTATAATAGAAGATATGAGATTTCGAAAACATAAATTTTTGGCGGCTATTTTTCTTTGTTCTTTTTTCTTTACGGCTCTCGTTTATGCGGATCCGGTAGATGAATATGTGCAGGCAATGATGGCTGAAAATCATATTCCCGGGGCCGCGGTCGCCATTGTAAAAAACGGGAATATCATTAAAAGTAAAGCTTATGGTTTAGCTAGCGTTGAATTCAATGCACCCGTCACAACCGATACCGTTTTTGAGATCGGCTCCGTTTCGAAACAAATCACGGCGGCGGCCATTATGCTGCTCGTCGAAGACGGGAAAATTGATCTCGACGAAAAAATCTCTGCCTACTTAAATGACACCCCTGAAGCGTGGGAAAATGTAACGGTGCGCAACCTCTTAACCCACACATCGGGTGTCAAAAGCTACACGACGACCGGCGGTTTCGAGCTCTCCAAAAGATATACCGTAGAGGATTTCATCGACGAACTTAGCAAATATCCGCTTGATTTCGAACCGGGCTCGGCATATCGGTACAGTAACAGCGGCTACAGTCTTTTAGGATACATAATCGAATCCGTCTCGGGTGAAACCTACTGGGAATTTCTGCGCGAACGGATATTCTCGCCGCTGAAGATGGATCATACTGCAGACCGCGATCCCCAGTTTATTATTCCCAATCGTGCGACCGGCTATGAGTGGGAGAAAAATCGACTTGTCGGACGTGACTACGAATTGACGGACCTGTTCAGCGCAGGAGCAATCGTTTCGACCATTGATGATATGGCTAAATGGGTTATCGCCCTCAGAGGCCAATCGCTACTGCAAACTTCCAGCAAAGAGGAGAGTTGGAAACCATTCAATTTAAACGACGGCAAAGAAAGCCTTTATGGTTTGGGTTGGAACATCGTCGACCTCCGAGGGCAACACGTTCTTCGCCACGGCGGGCAAACTGCCGGATTTGCCGCAAATGTTTCGCGATACGTCGATTCGGATCTTTCAATTGTTGTGCTGGCGAATCTTGGAACTCAAGGACTGGGAAGCGATATCGCATTGGGGATCGCAAAAATTTATATTCCTTCGTTATCTCTCAAATCATTAAAACCAAGCGCTTCGTCCGAGCCAACGGCGACGCGTGCGATAACGGTCTTTCTAAATGATGTGCTGCGTAACAAGGCAAATGCGAGCGTGCTTACTGATGATCTGATCATTAAACTTTCAACTGAACGGGCGATGGCCGAGAATGATCGTATTTTGTCTTTCGGGAAGATCACAAAAATCGAATTGATCGATCTCAAGTTTTCCGATGTCACAAAAGTTTATCAGTATCGCGTCGAAACTGAGAAAAAACTCATGCTCTGGAGTTTTTCCCTCGATCCGACCGGGAAAATTTCCAACATAAGTCTTTTAGAAGAAGAATGAAGATCTAGATTTCGAACTTCATTCGGAATCTAAATCTATTGTTTTGGATACTTCGGAAAAGCTCCGTGTTGCGGCTTGGTCGTCGGATTTTTTCGGATTTCTTCCAGCGTTACCTGAACCGCTCTTTCGAGCTGCAGATCACGTCCTTGCCTCCAAAGTTTTGGATCAAGGTCGACATCGATATCGGGTGCCACGCCTTTATTCTCGACATCCAATTCGCCTTTTTCGTTTCGAAACGCAACTCGCGGTGCGGTCACAACTCCTCCGTCGATCAAAGTCGGATACGAATAGATCCCGACGAGTCCGCCCCAGGTACGTTTTCCGACTATTTTGCCGATATTGGCTTTTCTGAACAGCCAGGGCAGCAGATCACCGCCCGAACCCGCATATTCATTAACGATCATCGTCTTTGGACCATAGATCGATCCGACCGGCGTAGTGAAATCCTCGCCTTCCCGCGTTGACCAGTAGTTCATCAGCGGGCGATTCATGTAATCGATAAAATAATCGGCCGCCGATCCTCCGCCATTAAAGCGCTCGTCGACTACAAGACCTTTCTTATCGATCTGAGCAAAGTAATAACGATTGAAATTTGTATAACCTGCGCCGGCCGTATTGGGAAGATAAACATATCCGATCTGCCCATTGCTTAATTCCGAAACCTTTCGGCGATTTCCTTCAACCCAGGCGAGCCTTCGGAGCGCGCTCTCATTCGAAACCGGAACGACCGTTACATCGCGCGAATTTGTTCCGTCCGGATTTGGTCCGACCTTAATTACTATTTGCCGATCCGCTGTCTGCTCAAAGAAAGAAAAAATGTTGTCAGTGGATTTTAGATCACGGCCATTTACCGCAAGCAGATATTCGCCAACTTTTATATTCAATCCCGGTTCTGTAAGCGGCGCACGCAATCCCGGATTCCAGTTTTCGCCGTTAAAGATCCGAGCAATCTGGTAACGTCCATTTGCGATTTTATAATCTGCTCCCAACAGCCCGCCCTGATATCGCCGCGGGGTCGGACTGTCACCGCCGCGGGAATTATGGTGTCCAACCGTTAAATTTCCAAGTGACTCTTGAAAAAGGTAGTTAAGATCCGCGCGAGAAGCCATTCCGCTTAGGAAAGGCTTGTAGCGTTCTTCGATCATCTTGATATTTACGCCGTGAAAGGTCGGATCATAGAAAAAGTCACGCTGTATCCGCCACGCTTCGTGATACATTTGCGCCCATTCTTCGCGAGGGTTTACGCGCACTTCCATCCTGCTTGTGTTCAACACACCTTCGCCGGGCTTCTGCGGTTTTACTGTTGAAGCAATAGTAAAGCGCCCCGGAGCCTGTCCAAAGAGCATTTTTTCGCCCGATGCTGAAACGGCAAACTGCGTGACGCGATCCAGAATCTTTTCAGCCTTTCGGGTTTTCAGGTCAAATTTGTGTACGTTTGCACCGACATTTGGTTCGGATTCTGTACCTGAAGAGGGAACCGCTTCAAACAAGAAAAAGGTACCTGCCGCCCCGGTAGTCAGACCGACATAATTCCTTGCCGCCAGCGGTAATGCAACAATTCTTTGGTCGATATTCCCGAAGTCTATTCCGACCTTTGTCTCCTTTGTTTCGGTACTTTTCTTAGGCTCGGGTTTTTTCGGAGTTTCGGGTTCGTCCGGCTTGATTTCCTCCTCATCACTTTCAGGAGAGATCGGCGAAGGGTCCGTATTCTTCAAAACGACGGCGTAAACACTTCTTGTCACGCTAAATGGAGCACCGGAAAGATCAAGCCATCCGGTCGTAGGACCAACATCGGTGCTCGCCGTAAAGTAAAGATATTTTCCGCCGCGGTCAAAAACCGCAAAGCTCGCATCGCTCAAGCCGTCTGTGATTTGAGTGCTTTTTCCGGCAGCAAGCGAATAGACATAAACTACGCCAAGACGGTTTTTATGCTGTTTTGTATAAGTGATCCATTTGCTGTCCGGCGACCAATCCGGATTTAGAACCGGAAAAGGATTCTCAAAAGTATTTGTATCGACCTTTGTTAGTTTTTTCGTCGCGATATCTAAATACCAAACGTTCAATCGTTTATCAGTAAACAAGATCTTTTTGCTATCCGGCGAAAATTGCGGCGTGTAAAAATACGATGACGGATTTCCGAGGCTGATCTTTTGTATTTCGCTGATTCCGTCTTGCCCCCTCAAATGCAACGCGTATTCACCGCTCTCGTCTGAAAAATACGCTATCCATTTCCCATCGGGTGACCAGGCAGGATCTCTTTCCGCAACGCCCGGCGTGTTGGTTAAATTTCTCGGATCTCCTTTTTTCTCGGGTACCGTAAGAATTTCGCCGCGTGCTTCAAAGACAGCCCGCGCACCGTTTGGAGAGATCGCAACATTTGCAACCTGATCTGAGACACGTTCGAAACGAGGTCTAACTTCCGGAAAGTCACCATATAAATCAATATTTACACGATTTGTTTTTCCGGATGCGGAGTCAAAAATATTTATCGATCCAAATTGTTCGTAAACAACCCCGCCCGGTCCGGCTGTAGCAGATTTTAAGTCAAATCCTCCGTTTTGGATTTCCTGTGTGATTTTCTTTGACCCTGTATCAAAAGAATAAAGCGTGACCTTCTTGTTATCGCGGTCCGAAAGAAAATAGATCTTGTTTCCCACCCACATCGGCTCAAAATCGTTTGAATTTTCGCGCGGGATTTCTTCGACAGCGGAATCGCTCATATTGGCGATCCAAATTTTCGTTGTACGTCCGCCGCGGTAAAGCTTCCACTGAGCAAACGCAGGCAGCAGTGGCATATAAGCCAGTTTTGTTCTATCCGGAGAAAACTCTGCCCGACCGCCGGCGTATGGAAAGGGAAGCTCGACCGGTAGACCCTCTCCGGAGACCGGCATCGAATACATCATCGGAGGATTGGTTTGCGCGGTTCGTGCTGATAGAAAAGTGATCGATTTTCCGTCAGGTGTCCATCCGACCACGTTTTCACCGCTCGGATGATAAGTAATCCTGCGCGGTTCTCCGCCGCCTGCCGGAATTACGAAAACGTCGGTATTTCCATCGTATTGTCCGATAAATGCGATCCAGTTTCCATCCGGCGAAAAAAGCGGTGATGTTTCAATTCCGGTTCCGCTCGTTAATCTAACCGCCGTTCCGCCCTCGCGGGGCACTCTCCAAAGGTCGCCCGCAAAGACGAAAACGATGTGGGTGCCGTTCATCGTTGGTGAGCGGTAAAGCATCGGGTGGTTATCCTGGGCGAAAAGCGAGCCACAGACAAAAATCGAAATCAGCAGGCTTAAAAAAAGTTTATTCATCATTTTCTCCACAAAAATCAGAAACAATTATTGTTTACCAAGTTTTCGACCCTTGTGATAATCAGGGTATTCGGGGCGCTTATACTTTTTCGGCGGATTTTTCTTGACCTCTTCTAGGAGCCATCCGACGGCTTTTTCGAGCTGAGGGTCGCTTCCTTTTCGCCAGGCCGCCGGATCGAATTCGATCTCGATATCAGGCGCAACGCCGAAGTTCTCGACTTCCCATTCACCGTTCAGACCGTAAACAGCTCCATTTGGGGCAGTTATTCGTCCGCCATCCATCAGACGAGGAAGTCCGGAGGCCCTCACCAATCCACCCCAGGTACGTTTCCCGATGAGAGGACCGATCTCAAGTTTCTTGAAAAACCAAGGCATCGCATCACCACCGGAACCCGCGAGTTCGTTGATCAACATCGCTTTTGGCCCATAGATCGCACCTGCCGGAACATTCCAATCGACTCCATCGCGAAACGCGATCCTCCCGAGCTGCGCGCGGCTTAGGTATTCGACAACGTAGTCTGCTAAAAGACCTCCGCCGTTAAAACGCTCATCTACGACCGCGCCGTGTTTATTTGTTTGTGAAAAGAAATACCGATTAAAGCTTGCATAGCCGCCGCCGCCGGTATTTGGAATGTACACATAGCCGAGTGTTCCCCCGCTAAGTTGGTCGACTTTTCTGCGGTTTCCTTCTATCCAGGCAAGATTCCGAAGACCGCTTTCGCTTCCGATCGGCACAACCGTTATGCTTCGTGCACCTTTCCCATCCGCGTTTGGTCCTACTTTGATCAAAACTTGTTTATCGGCGGTGCTCTCAAAAAACTGATACAAATTCTGTTCGGCCGTTATTTCCTTTCCGTTTACCGAAAGCAGGTATTCGCCTTCTTTTACCTTTACACCCGGCTCGGTAAGCGGAGCGCGCAAATCCGGATTCCAATTCTCTCCATTAAAAATTTGTGCGAAACGATAACGCCCATTTTCAATTTTGTAATCGGCACCGAGCAAGCCTCCGGGGACACGCTGCGGACGATCCTGATCACCGCCGCTAATAAACATATGACCGACGCTGATCTGATTGAGCATCTCGCGGAACAAATAATTCAAATCTTCACGATGCGCGACCGCATTTAAATATGGCGCGTAGAGCGCCTTTGCCTTTTCGATGTCGAGCCCGTGAGTGCCGGGATCGTAAAAAAAATCGCGTTCGCCCCGCCAAATCTCATTAAACATCTGGTTCCATTCTGCGCGCGGATCTACGCGAACCTGCATTTGATCGGTTTTTACCCGCCCCTTACCCGGAGGATTCGGAGTCGAAGCAGAAACCAAATTCCAGCTGCCCTTTTGAGAATAAAGCATTTTTTCGCCGTCTGCCGAAAGTGCAAAACTGTTGACACCATCCTGTGCCTGACTCAATTTTCGTTCTTTCAAATCAAACTTATGAATCGTTGCTCCAACAGATCCCTCCTGCGGCACATTCGGTATCTCCGATATAAAAAGCGTTCCCGCCTTTCCCGAATAGAGTCCGTTGTAATTTCGCGTAGGGATTTGAGAAACGGAGACAATTCTTTGATCAATGTCTTCAAGATCGATTCGCGTTTTCTCCGGTTTCTTCGGAGGAGACTTCTTCGGTGCCTCCGCAGAATCCGGTTTCCCGGCCTCATCCGGAGCATCCGGCTCATCCTGGGTTTCAGGAGTAGGAGCGGGTTTTGCGGTCGGAGAGGGAGTCGCTTTCGGATCCTCTTTTTGTTCCGGCTTGATCTTTTCTTCATCGCTTTCCGGCGCAAAAGGCGAAGGTATATCATTTCGCAAAACTATCGCGTAAACGTCGCGGGAGGTTTGGTGTGCGATTCCCGAAAGATCTGCGAAGCTTATCGTTGGACCAACATTTGTGCTCGCAGTAAAGAACAGAAATTCTCCGCCCTTATCAAAAACCATGTGACGGGCATCGCCAAATCCGTCGGTGATCTGATGGGATTTGTTTGAATCGACGGCGTAAAGAAACGCTGCTCGAAGGAGATTTTCAAGCTGCTTTGTATAGGCGATCCATTTGCTGTCGGGTGACCATGAAGGGCTTAAAACGTCATCCTGAATCCCGATCGGGTTTGCATCAACCTTTACATTTCTCTTCGATTCGACGTCTAAGACCCAAAGATTTACGTGGTTGTCGTTATAGGCAATTTTCTTGCTGTCGGGTGACCAAACGGGCGACGAGAAAAATGCGGGTTTGTCTCCCAATGCGATCTTTTTCACTTCGCCGATCCCCGTTTGATCACGGAGATAGAGCATATATTCACCGGATTCATCAGAAAAATAGGCGATCCATTTTCCATCAGGCGACCACGAAGGATCGCGCTCCATTGTGCCGGGTGTGTTTGTCAGATTTCTCGCATCGCCCTTATCTGCCGGAACCGAAAAGATCTCACCGCGTGCTTCGAAAATTGCCCTTATCCCGGTTGGAGAAACAGCAGCATTTGCGATCCTGCTGCCGATGTTTTCAAATCGCGGTCTGACGCCGGGAAAATCTCCGGCAACACTAATGGCTACCTTGGAAGGAGCCTTCGAACCCGTCTTGATCGTGTAGATCGAGCCGAATTGTTCATAAACGATCATATCTCCATTCGCGCTGGCATTTTTTACATCCAGATCGTCATTGTCGAATACTTTGTTTACCGTTTTCGATCTTGAATCGTATTCAAAAAGCGTAACGATTCCCTTGTCACGGTCCGAAAGGAAATAGATCTTGTCTCCGATCCAGATCGGATTTTTGTCGTTTGAGTTATTCCGGGGGATTTTTTCAATCGATGAATCAGCCAGATTTGCGATCCAAATGGGCTGAGTTTGTCCGCCTTTGTAATATTTCCAGTCAGGTTGCCATTGCGAAAGGGGCTCGTAAGCAATACTTTTACCATCGGGTGAGATCGAGCCGCGGTTTGCCATCGGAAGCGGAACGTCTTTTGGCATTCCCGTACCATCAACATTGATCGTAAAAAGGCGCGAATATCTCGAGCTGCTGTCGCGACTCGAAGAAAACAAGACCGATCTTCCATCCGGTGTCCAACCTGAAACCTCATCCGCATCAGGATGAAATGTCAATCTTTTTGGCACGCCGCCGCGAGCCGGAACAAGAAATACATCGGTGTTTCCATCGTATTGTCCGGTAAATGCGATCCAATTTCCATCGGGCGAAAAGTGTGGATCGCTTTCGATTCCGATTCCGGTGGTTAAACGCGCTGCATCGCCCCCCGCGCGCGGAACCGTCCATAAATCGCCCGCATATGAAAACACGATGGTCGTGTTGCTGATAGTAGGTTCGCGGAAAAGCGTCGGATTATTACCCTGCGCGAAAAGTGAAGCCGCAGCTGCAAAATACAGCGATAGGCACAAGAAAATTCGTTTCATCAAAATTCTCCACGATCCCGGAATATGGTTTCGGACAGTTTATTACTTATCTAACTTTATGTGAAACGAGTGTTCGAAGCCAGCCTCAATGTTACGGGCGTTTTCCTTCGTACCACGCCGGTTTGAAGTCTGAATTCAGCAGCCAGTTTATTGGCGCTATCATAGAACTTATTGAGCGGGTCATATGTTCAAAATCTATCGTTTTTATCTCATCGGATGCTTTATGATAATCAGCATGTAAACCATAGCTCGAAACTGTGTGTGCGATTATTCCTTCCCTTGCAAGGGTGTAATTATCCGAACGCTGAAAAAAATTCTGATCGGGATGCGGATCGGCAACGAGCATTGCGCCCTGCTTTGTGAGCTCTGAGCCCAGGTTTGAGCGGTCATACCCTGTAAGCCAAAGTTCATTTGGTTTGACCTTTGCGTCGGCGCGACCAAGCATTTCAAATTGCAGATTGGCGATCAGTTTCTCTTTTGGAAATGCTAAATTTTGAACAAAATAGCTCGATCCAAAACCGCCCGCTTCCTCGCTGCCGTAAAAAGCAAAAAACACGGAGCGCTTTGGGCGCTTTGCGGCCGCAAGAATTCTTCCAAGTTCGATCACGGCGACACATCCCGAAGCGTCGTCATCTGCACCATTAAATAGCTTATCTTCACCCGGCGCATTTTCTCTTATACCAAGATGATCCATGTGTGCGCTCAGCAAAATCACTTCCGCAGATAGTTTCGGGTCGCTGCCTTTTATCATGCCGACCGCATTCCACGTTTTTCGAGTTTCAGGATTGTCGAGTTTACCGCTAATTTGAATATTTATGCCCTCGCCCGACTCGGCAAGTTTGGCTGCGGCTTCTTTTCTCAAGATAAAAATTCCGGCAGATGGATTATCCTTTCCGCCTGAGATAGTCGTGAAGCTCACGGGGCGGGATGCCGCTCGTTCCCAACCGGAACGCCAACGTACCGTTTCTTCAATAATTATTGCTGCCGCGCCGCTTCCGGCGAGGCTTCCAAATGATTCATTAACCGCTTTCACTTCATCCTCATTTCTCGCCTGTACATAAACGATCGAACCATTTTGCGGTGTTCGTCCCGGCCTCATTATTTGCAGCTTTCCGGATATCTTTTCGGTCGCCATCCGCAACACGAGCATCTCCTTTCCGTGTTCAAGGCTTACATCCGAATAGCTAAGTTTTGGAGTTTCAATAAACGAATTCCGCGAGATATTTACGGTTTGAATATAGGTAGGATTTCCCTCCAAATCCTTATCTCCCGCCGGCTCAACACCAAACTGCTTCATTTGCGACGAAAGATATTCCCCCGCAAGGAGCTCAAACATCGTGCCGCTGCCGCGCCCCTGCATCGCATCACTCGCAAGGAATTCCATATGAGCACGAACGTTTCGCTCTCTTATGGATAATTCTTCTGCGATTTTTACGTTTTGCGCCCGTGCATTCTGAAAAAACGCGAATAGAAACACAAATATTAAGATTGTTATTCTTTTCATTATTTATTTAAAAGACTTACTCTTCCACGATCCCCAAAGCCTCGGTTTTTAAGTCTGCGCTCATGCGAAAGCCATTATTTTCAAGCTCATCCAAAATTGGTTTTAGCAATTCAATCAAACCATTCTGCTTTGCCCGAATAAATAACCCAATTGTACCGATTACATTTACGCCCAAACGCTTTGCCATCAGCCGCGCTTGTTTGTCATCCAAAACTATTTTGCAGTTTTTCTCAAGCGCTAAAGCAATCGCCTCTGCTTCGCCGTTGTCAACAAGAATTTTCATGCTAGTTACTAGCGCAACGTTCGAAGGTGTTTCAGCATTCAGTCAACCGAATTTGTTCCAAACTCGTTTTCAACTTCATCGGGGAAAAAAATCGGCTCGAAAAGTTTGGACAAAATATCCAATCGCCCAATTCTCTCCAAACCGATCAAACAAGTGCTATCGAGTACAATAGGTTCTTTCACAAACCCATTTCCTCACGTAAATCTTCTGCAGAATAATTAAAAACAGGTATTTTTGATGATCTAAAACTTCAAGAAAAGCACGCTTTGAATAGCCTGCAATCTTCGCAGCTTGTCCAAGCGTTATCTTGCCGACTTCGTAAAGCTTTACAGTAAGTAGAAGTTTTGCTTCATCGCTTGTTGTTGATGATGGGAGTTCTATTTCTAAAGTTGTTGTTGTCATAAGCTAAGTTTACTTTAAAATCTCAAATATTAATGATAAAAAGTTATCTTGTTGTCCCGTGGCATTTTTTGAGTTTAACTCCACTTCCGCAGGGGCACACAGCTTTTTCAAATATCTTTCAGCATCAGTTATACCTTCTGAGCGAGGAATTTTGAGAGATCCCTTCATACGTCATAATTTTTAGAAATTCAAAACCAGTTCGCCACCTTTCTCCGAGACCGAAACGCTTCCGCCATCTTTCAGTTTTCCAAATAGAATTTCTTTGGCGAGAGGTTTTTTGATCTTTTCGTGGATAAGGCGCTGCATCGGGCGTGCGCCATATTTGGAATCAAAACCGTTTTTCGCAAGCCAATCCCGGGCTGCCTCATCGAGCTGGACGATCACGCGTTTTTCCATCATCTGCGCATTTAATTCCTTGATGAATTTATCGACGATGAGCTTAATAATACTTAGATCAAGCGGTTTGAATGCAACGCGAGCATCGAGTCGGTTTAAGAATTCAGGCATAAATGTGCGTTCGATCGCGCCCTTTGCCGAGCCCTTTGTGTTTGCTTCATTTTGAAAACCAATTCCGCCGGATGAAAGCTCGCGCGCACCTGCGTTTGTTGTCATTATCAGGATAACGTTGCGAAAATCTGCCTTCTTGCCGTTGTTGTCAGTAAGCGTTGCTGAATCCATTACCTGAAGCAGAAGATTAAAGAGATTTGGATGAGCTTTTTCGATCTCGTCCAGAACCAAAACGGAATGCGGATGTTTCATTATCGCTTCCGTCAGCAAGCCGCCCTGATCAAAACCGACATATCCGGGAGGCGCACCGATCAGACGCGAAATCGTATGCGATTCGGCATATTCGCTCATATCGTAACGCAGAAATTCGATTCCGAGTGTTTCCGCAAGCTGTTTCGAAAGTTCGGTTTTGCCGACACCTGTCGGACCGGAAAACAAAAATGCACCGACCGGTTTTTCCTCGTGTCCCAAACCCGCACGGGAAATTTGAATTGCGCTTACGACCTTTTCGATCGCGTCGTCCTGACCAAATATAACTTTTTTGAGCTCCGGCTCGAGCGATTTCAGTTGATCTTTCTCATCGGCGACAACAGTTTTCGGCGGGATCTTTGCCATCCGCGCAACCGTATTCTCAACCATCTGAACGGAAATTTTCTTTGGTCGTTTGTCCGCGGGTAGCAGCTTAATGCTCGCGCCGACCTCATCGATCACATCAATCGCCTTATCGGGCAAAAATCGATCGTTGATATATTTTCCGGCAAGCTCGGCAGCGCTGCGTAAAGCGTCTTCAGTGTATTTTACGCCGTGATGCTCCTCATAATACTTTTGCAAACCTTTAAGGATCTCGAAGGTTTCTTCAATGGTCGGCTCGCTTATCTCGATTTTTTGAAAACGCCGTGCAAGCGCACGATCGCGTTCGAATGCAGCCTTATATTCTGCGTAAGTTGTCGAGCCGATACATCTTATTGTGCCGCTCGCGAGCGCTGGTTTTAGGATATTTGAAGCGTCCATCGCTCCGCCAGAAACCGCTCCGGCTCCGACGATCGTATGAATTTCGTCGATAAACAAGATAGAATTTTCATGTTTTTGAAGGTCTTTGATGATCGCCTTGAACCGTTGCTCAAAATCGCCGCGATACCGCGTGCCCGCCAAAACGGCTCCCATATCAAGCGCAAAAACCTTTGCGTCAGCGATCACATCCGGAACTTCTTCATTTGCGATACGAAGCGCTAATCCTTCCGCGAGCGCGGTTTTTCCTACCCCGGGTTCTCCGACATAAAGGGGATTATTTTTCTTGCGCCGGCAGAGCACCTGAATTGTGCGTTCGATCTCGGCATCGCGTCCGATCAGAGGGTCGATCTCACCATTCTTTGCAGCCGCGACGAGTTCGACAGTAAATGATTCGAGCGGTTTTTTCTTTTTAGTTTGCTGTTCCGCGCGGTCTTCGGCGAATTCGCCGTCAATGCCCAAACCCTCGAGGAGTTCATCGTCAAAATCATCGATCTTTGAAATTCCGTGTGCGATGTAATTGAGTACGTCGAGCCGTGAGATCCCGTGTTTTTTTAGTATGTAAACTGCCTGCGAATTTTCAGCCTGAAAGATCGCCGCAAGGATATTTCCACCGTCAACCCGCATCTGTCCGCTTCCTTCCGCCTGAAGAAGCGCATATTGGATCGTCGATTGAAATGAAGATGTAAGCTCCGGCATCTGCTTATATTCTTCGGGGAGCTTTTCGAGAGAATCAAAGTATTCTTCAAGGTCTTTCCCAATCTCTTCGAGCTTTCCGCCGCAATTATAAAGAATATCGCGGGCCGATTTATCGTCGATAAGCGCATAAAGCAGATGCTCAAGCGTCACATATTCATTCGCGCGGCGAACCGCTTCATCAACCGCAAAACTCAAGGTTTCTTCTAACTCTTTTGTTAACATACTTCTTGAAAATCAATACCCAACTACATTCTTCAGCCATCCAGAAAAGGTTCCAACTGACTGCTTCTGCCATGAAATTTACTCTCACGAGATTTCAGTATTAACTTTTTCCTGCAGCCAAAGATTTAAAAGCGTCTCAGCCGAAACACCTTTTACTTTTGCAATCTCGTGAAGTTTCGACGAGAGGGAAGTCTCGACAGCGTAATAATAAACATCAGATTGTAAATCCACGTCAAATTCAGCTGCTTCGGTTTCATCCCATACATCACCCAAATCTTTTTCATCCCAGAATTCTCCAATTTTTTGATATGAATCCTCTTTGGAAATCGAAGTTTTATTTTCTGACATATCTTTTTCTCTCCGTATCGGTCATATTTCTTGCCGACAAGATCAAGGCACGCTTGTCCGTTTTGTAAACAAAAAAGCAAATCAAATACCTTCCGGCTTCCGTTTGTTCAAGTGCGGCAAAAACATTCTCATCTTTTCGATGCCCTCTTTCAACAAATCGGAACCTAGGATTATTGTTGAAAATTTCACGAACTTCTTCGGTTTCCACCGAATGTTTCCAAATCAATTTCTGAACGATCTCTTCCAGCCAAATGAATCTCGAGATTTTCATCAACTACTCTTCCTCAATCGTGCACAAAAACGGAAACTCATGCGCCTTTGCGAGGTTCATCGCTTTCTCGGCCTTCATATTGGCGATCTCATACGGGTAAACACCCGCGATTCCCAAGCCCTCATTGTGAACTTTCATCATTATTGCAAAAGATTCGCCTTCCGTGCGCTTAAAAACCTTATTTAATACAAAAACGACAAACTCCATCGTTGTAAAATCGTCGTTGTGGAGCAATACCTTGAACATTTTCGGCTCTTCGAGACGTGTTTCGCTTTCGGTCAGAACCTGTTCGTCATTTTCATGTTCGGGAAATTCCGGCATAGAGATATTTTGCCACAGAGATACTGGAGGTTAAAAGTGGAATTCAAACAAGATAGCCAGAATAAAGAAAAATCCAACGATTTCCATCCTGAATATCCTGCTCATTCTGTTTGGAACTCTTGCTCAATTTTCGCAACCTCAAAAAAGGTTTTTATCGCATTGTATTTACCGCCATTCTCCAGGATATCGAATACTTTCTCGAAGTTTTCCAGGCCTTCGATCTTGTGGGTCATCATTTTTGAAAGCCAGCCGGGATACATCGCTTCGGCGAGTGCAAAATCGCGAATTCCCATTTCGAAATGTTCGCGGTTCGCATTTACGGTCCCGACCATTACACGGTTTCCGAGTACAAACTCCTGATTGATCTTATCGGATTCCACACCGTCGGTTTTTCGCGTCCCGCCGGTAACGGAGGCGAGTATTAAAATACCGTTTTCGTTCAGAGATTCCATTGCCTCAAAAATGATGGGTGAATATCCGGTGCATTCGAAGATCAAATCGTATTCACCATATTTTTCTACAGAATCTCTTACTGAGAGCTTTTCAGTAGAATCGTAGGTTGCGCCGATTTCCTTTGAGAGATCCGCATTTACGTATCCTTTCGGTTCCTGCCGACCGAAGCTATGAACTTCAAAACCCCTAAGACGCAGAGCCAGGATCGTCAAAAGTCCGACATTTCCGGTTCCCAATACAGCTGCAGTTTTTGGTTTCCAGATATCGAGTCGCCTCTGAATATCATCGGCTTGCTTTAACCCTTTTTCGATAATAGAAATGGGCTCAAGCAAAACGGCGACATCGGCGAGTCTTGGCGGAATTTTTATTAGAAACTCCGCGTCTTCGGCGTAAAACTCAGCCCAGTAACCATGAATTCGCGAAATTCCGCGTTCGTAATATTCGCTATCGGTTGTAAAATCCTGTTGCCCGATCGAGTCATAAATACTGTGTCCAAACGGCCTGCGAACTGTCGCGACTACATAATCGCCTTCCTTTAGATCCTTTACGTTTTTGCCGATATTTATCACACGCCCGAAATTTTCGTGTCCTAGCACAAGAAAATCCGATCCCTCCGGTGCGACGCCGTATTCACCGGCGTTTATCTCGCGATCGGTTCCGCACGCCCCGACTCGCAAAACTTCAACCAAAACTCCGTTGCCGTTCTTGATATCCGAGATCTTTGGCTTGTCCATCTCGATAAGTTTTGCCGAGTGTTTTTCTTTTGGTGTTATTGCTACAGCTTTCATAGGTTTATATTAACAGGGATTAAGTGTCAGTAGCCCTTCCTAACGGGTGGGCTAGATACTTCATCCGTGTTAAAACCTTTCTATCTCGCATAATACCCGCTTTTGCTCTTGACGGTAAGGTCGGCGCGACCTTTGACCTTCACATTTACAGCTCTCCACGAGCCATCCCGGTCTTCGTTTTTTGATTCATATCCGACGCTGTAAACTTCGCTAAGGTCATTGATTATTCGCTCATAAATACCGTTTAGATCTTCTAGCTGAGCTGCCCGATAAAATTGCCCACCCGATTCTTCGGCCAGAAATTCCAGACCGCGCCTTGCCTGACGATAAGATTTCGGGCTCGCGTAAGTTCCGGAATATCCATTTTCCGTGTCTAGATAGATCGAAAAAAGAGTAGTCTCATTTTTACGGACGGTTTCGAGCAGATCGGTAAACGTGATCTGAGATGGCCGCGAGGAATAAAAATAGCTTCCCGCGCGCTGTCTTGCGCGATTTTGCATCAGCGAATTATCCACGCCATCCGTCATAAATACTACTGCGCTGCGCCGGCCGGGATCTTGTTTTGATAAAAGTTTCTCATATGTAAATTCAAGCGCATCCCAAACCCGCGAGGTGCCGTAATCGTCTATTTTTCGGACCTTTTCGTAAAGCTTTTGTTTATCCGAAGAAAATTCCGAGACGATACTTATCCGATCCGTAAAGGCGACGATCGCTATCCGGTCTCCGGGCCTTGCGAGCTGAATAAAACTCGCAGCAGATTCGGCAATGAGATATTGTTTTTCACGAGTTGAACCGGAGAGATCTAAGAGGAGAACAAGATCAAACGGAGTATCCGTCGTGGAAAAAAACCCGATGTTCTGCAATTCACCGTTTTCGTAAACCAAAAAATCTTCCTTTTTAAGATCAAGTCCGCGTGTGCCGAGCAGATCTTTGTTTAGGACACGAAGGTTTAGATTTACAAGACCGCTTTCTATGCTCAAGATCTCATCGTCATTTTCGGTCAAACCCAAATTGGCGGCGTCATTTGTTTTTGAGATCGGAAGTACGGATTTCTTGCTCGTAAGCTGGGGCGGAAGCGGCATCGAGACAACGATCGTTCGATAATCCATCTCGATCAGTTTGATAAACTCGGCAAGCCGCGGCAGATCATAAGATTTTCGCCAACGGTCAACGTTCGCCTTGTTTTCCAAAGGATATAGATAGCCGATCTCGTCGCGGACCCTGATCTGTGTCCCGAAGATCTGCTTGCCCCGCTCAGCGATACGCTTCTTGTCGAGGGGGGGGGCAAGATTTGCTTTCGAGATAAAGCCTGCTTTTGCAGCCTCGGCGAGCACCGGGAAAAGCTGCTCCTGAATTTCAAGCTCGTCGCTATTTCTTATAATAAACAGCATTGCATCGACGCCGTCATCGCCGACAATTTCTTTTCTCAACCATCCCGTTTCTTTTAGGATTCCGCATACTCGAATGAGATTTTTTCTGTTTTCTTGGTTTGATCTTGCCACGATCAACTCGGCATTTTTAATATCCTCGAAGGCTTCGCGGTTTAACGATTCCCGTTTCTCCTGCATCCTAAGCAGTTCTCGTTTGAGCTGTTTATCCTTTTTTACTTTCGAGGGATTTTTGATTGTTCGGATTATCTGAGCCGCTTCATTTTCAGTAAAGCAAGCATTCTGAGCGATCGCCGTGCTTGACCATGCTGCCAAAAAAATTACAAAAAGAAATGAAAATTTAGAGACGAATTGAATCATAAACTATTACTTCGGGGTTTCATCATATTCACCGATCTGCTTGAGGATTTTCCCGATCAAGCCTGTCCATCCCGTTTGATGGCTCGCGCCTAATCCTTTGCCATTGTCGCCGTGAAAG
>JBGTGX010000126.1:0-13275 GCA_041746475.1 Pyrinomonadaceae bacterium
CTTAACGACGAACAGTATTTCTTCAAATTGTTCCAACCGGGGATGTCGATCGTCCTCCTGGTTGATAATAGTGGAAGCATGCGCGGTCGGGAAAACGATCTGCGTCAGGCTGTCGAACAATTCGTTTCGGAAAGGAACGAACAGGACCGTGTGGCGATCCTTAATTTCGCAGGCGGTGCACCCGCGATAGCCATACCAAAGGAACTTCAGGCGTTACTGGATAAACTAAAGACCCCTCTTCCCAAGCAACTGCAACGTCCTCAGGGGCTCAGCGCTTCAAAAGGTATTTGCGAATCGCTCGGAGGCGGTATTGGACAACTAACGGATTTCACCAGCGACCAAAAGGTTCTCAAAGCGGCCGCCGCCAAGACGGGCCACTCTTTTGGAGGAACCCCGCTAAATCTCGCGATGCTCAAGGCGTTTGAGAAACTTGAGAAAGAATCGGGCAACAAGGCGATTCTGCTCTTTTCAGACGGTGCCGACACGACCTCTCAAATGGAATACTCAAAGGTCTGGGAGACGCTCGCCAAAGATCTGGGAGTCCGGGTTTATACCGTCGGACTCGGTCGCGAAATGCTCGACAGGCAAGCGATCGGGATCACCGGCCGCGATCTTCTACGTCATTGGTCGATAGCCACCGATGGCCGCTCCTTTTTCACAACAGAATCGGCAAAGTTGACCGAGTTTTATTCGCAGATCTCGCGTGAGATCAGTGATGAAACACGGTATCGGCTGGAGATCGGAACCGCCAAGGGCAAAGGAATGCTGGATTTGATCGCGCAGGGTGAAAAACTACCGGCGGAGATAACGTCGCGACGCGTAGAACTCGTCTTTGATGCGTCGGGAAGCATGCACGCAAAAGTTGGAACAAAGACGAGGATCGAGATCGCAAAAGAAGTGGTCAGGGACTTGCTCGAAAAACTGCCGGAAGAAACGGATGTCGGGTTAAGGGTCTTTGGACATCGCCGGAAAGGCGACTGCACCGACATTGAGATGGTATCGCCCTTTGGCAAGCTAAATAGAACAAAACTGATCTCGCAAGTCGACTCTATCAACGCCATCGGAATCACGCCGCTTGCGGAATCACTGCGGCTGGTCGGACAGGATATGGCCGGCTACTCGGGCGACACGACCCTGATCGTTTTGACCGACGGAAATGAGCAGTGCAAAGGAAACCCGGTCGCAGAAGTACGTAAATTGCAGCGCCAGGGGATTGACGTCAATTTGCACATCATCGGGTTCGCGGTCGATGATGACTCGCTTCGTCAACTCAATGAAATAGCGATCGCAGGCGGCGGCCAGTTTCACAAGGCGGCCGATGCCAAAGAACTCGTGACAGCATTGAGGACATCAATGGGTGCCCGTTTCGAGGTCCGGGATGCGACAGGAAAAGTAGTGGCAAAAGGCGTCACGGGGGCGAAAAGCCTGGAGTTAACCGAAGGTTATTACCGTGTTGTGATCAAATCCGATCCCGAGATCGAGATCAAGGATGTCTACATTAGAAATGGACAAACAACAACGGTCATCGTAACTAAAGAAGGGACTGAAATAAATACGGAGGTTAGGGAGCCGGAAAAATCATTGGAAAATTGATATTATGAGAAAAATCCGAGCATCCCGGCCAAGTCCGGGATGCCAAATCTTTAGTTGTTACCCGGTTTATATCTAAAGGTCATCCTATTTCCCTTAACGACTTCATCACCTGCGATCGCTGAAAGCAACCCACCCGAGTAGTTGGAAACCCTTTGAATGACAACAGATCCCTCGATAAACTCATTACTCGCGCGGCTGACAAGTGCTATGCCCTGTCCAACATCAACGATCAAATCTCCTTCTTTCACAAGACTCCAGAACCGAAGTTTGTTGAAACGGTTATGTCTCGGCCCTATTAAATATATGCCGCGGGGATAGCTGACATATGAGCTGGTATCGGGGTCCGAGATTCTTTTAGGTTGTGTTATGTTCAGGACGAAATCAACGGTGACCGGGATGTCGCGAGCGGATGTTGACAAAACACCGTCAGCCTTGATGGTTGAGTACACTCTACTATCACCTGATGAACCTTCGAGTTTGCCGAATGCAGCACGTGGATTACCGGTATAACTTTTAATGATGCTGCTACCGCTGTAGGAAAAAAATCCCGGGGTGGGCGCTTGGATCTTGAGGTTTCCAACACAACTCGTGTATTGCTCCTCTGAAATAAAGCCCAACGAGCGCACAAATCCCAGCTTGGTGAATATGGCGGCGTCTTTTTGATTGATCCCCGGCTTAGTACGGCTATTCATCACCTTGCAGGCACCGTCTTCCCGTTTTTCGGATGCCTCGCGAATGATAGCCTTACTCACCACCTCTGCAATGTCTTCGTTCGAATTTAAGCCGCCGTAAGCTGTCATGAATCCGTCCACGGCCAGATCATCGACACTTTTATTGGCTTTCTCCTTCCAGTCACGGCCGTAGTATTTCGCAGCCAATCCCAATGCAACAAAGGAATCGTGTATGCGCTGCCATTCTCGAATCACGCCCGTTTCCAATCGGTTGCTTGAAATTACGTCCTTTGCCATTTGTCTGGCATCGGCAGGCCAGTTACTCTCTCTCGGACGCAGCTGAGCTGTTCGATAAGGGCTGCTCCTCTGCTGAGATTGCATCAACCGAATCACCAAATGGGTTGCCTCGTGAATAAACACGGAAATTGCGGTGGCCCGCTTTTTCGGATTCTTATCAACTTCATTTTTGTTCCAAGGATTCGTAAAATTAGCGAGTTTTGCGGTGTTAAGATACAATTGGCTGTGTTTGTCAGGGTCCCACATGCTCTTGACGGTCCAGCCGTCAACGGTCGAGTTTTTCCGATTCATGAACACCACATAGCGAACCGCCTTGCAATGAAGATCGGGCAGCATGTCAAGTGCCTCGCCCAACACATCCAGTTGTTCGGGTTCGGGATCCTCGATTGTCGAATTGCTATAACTCGCGATTTTGTCGGATTGGTCGGACCCAAGCACCTCGACATGTGGGCATTTTTGAGACGGCCAGGAGGATTTCCGGGGTAACCGTTCATCGGCCGATATGACCTGTGACATCATTAAAATCAACCCAATAGAAAAAAACCAAGTAAGCCGAGTCTTTAATCCCATTTTAACCTCCTAGCCATCGGCAGTACGAAGACTGCAAATAGATTTGCGCGAATAACCTTCCTCTTCAATAATTCGTGATTTTACCGATAACCCAAAATCACAATCTTCTGAAACAGCACCATATGACTAAACGTGACGAATTCACGAAATGGACGACGAGTCACACTTGTGTTTGAGATGTTCTTGCCTAACGCCTTCGCGATCATGGCTTATCATCGTAATCCAACTCGAAGGATCGCGTCATATTACAGGTCGTGCCCTGCTCTGTCACTTTCGATGTAAGTACGCCGGTCATACGGGTTGCGTTTACGACCCTCACGGTGAAATCGATGTTCATCGGGATGCCATCCTGTCCGCCACCTACAGTTCCCTTATAGGCACACCGTGGGATCCTGCGAACCGTAAGCGCGGCATCGGTACCTGACATGCCTTCGGCGACTATGGTTCCGCAATCGTCCTGAGTCTTAATTGTGCTGGAGTCGGTATTCGGTTTCAATTTCCTATAAATCGAAAACGTGCCGGAGCAAGCCATTTGTCCCTCGTTATTCTTTACTTTCCATCTACCTTCCTTGGGGCAAGCGCAAGTTTCCTCAGTTTCGGACTCAGGGGTCTCAACGGGCTCAGGTGGGGGCACAAGTGCGAGCACATACTTGCACGTAACCGTCTCACCGACCTCGGTCCTGAAGGTAGCCATACGTGTGACGATATTACCAGTGCTAACACTTTCGCTTTCGCCATCATCGCACAGGATCGCGAACAGCCGGTAGCCTAATTGAGCGATCGTTGGGTCGATATAACCAAGGGTGGACTCTTTGATTCCCGGTGCTAAACTGGTCGCGGTCAGTAATCTTCTGGGAAGTGGCTGACCAGCCACAGGCACGCAGTTGTCTAAGGTAATCTCTCCGGACGGCACCCCGTTAAAACGCAGGCTTCCGCCATTGCAAAGGGGAGGCTCGAAAATCACCTCTACTATTGCCGTAACGTCCTTTGATGTCTTAATGGTTGCGGTGTTCGATTCAGATAGGAGCGCCTTTTTGGCATCCGACGTGTTAACCAACGTTAACGCGGTCGCCGCGATTACCACCGTAAGTACCGTAAAAAGCAACAAACCTAGTTTGCCATTCATCCTAATGTTCCTCCTTTCGCCTACTAAATGGGGTTTATGAAAAGATAATTACAATGAAAAGGCGTAAATCAAGGTTAAACAATAGTTATTACTATAGCATTATCATCGGGTATCCCCCTAGGCTTTTCCGCAGGCGGTAGTGTGCCAACGGTGTGCCAATTAATCGAATCGCATTAGATTCCAACACAACTAGAATAAACACCGTTGACGTGGAACCCAATGAATACTGCATTAGGGCAACGTGAAAACAACTCAGAAGAACTCCCCTTTAAGACTTAAAATCCTGTGTCCCTTGTGGACGTGCGGGTTCGACCCCCGCCCTCAGCACCATTTAGATTCAGCGAGTTAAAGGCATTTTCCAAAGATGCCTTTTTTCGATTTTGTTTCTAGTCGGCCATTGTCGCGTCCAACGGATTCTACGATCGCGAATTTAGACATCGACACGCCTCCTTCCTTACCGTATTCCCATTAGGCGCCGAACCAAAGACATTTTATGCGATAAGCATACTTGTATAACGTTGAAGGTTACCAGGATCCTTCAATATTCTAAGAATTCTTTACTTCCAATGTACCAATCGAAATATTTCCCTTCCAATATCTTCGACTCCAGTATTACTCCAAATCGTTTAACGTCTACACGATAAAGTTTCTGTTTCAGATCGAAAGACTCACTCAATTATTTGGCTAACTAATAAAAAAGCGTAATAATAGGGCAATCGTGATTCTTATGCCTTAGTGGCACGCTCATTGCTAATAACGTTCACAGATGTTTTGAATAGCGTCTGTTGAAACGGAGGTGGAAAAATGTTTGTTTCTTCAAGAGCCGCTTTATTCTTAACAGTTTTTTTATCCTTGTTCTTTGTAAACACGAATGCCCTATCTGCCCAGATAACGAACGAGCCTGGTGGAACGAACATCTACGAACTTCCCGCGGGAACGCGAATTGCGGTTCAAATGGATAATGAGATCAACTCTAAATCCTTCTCGGCGAATGACACTTTCACTGTCGAGGTCATTGAACCGATCGTCATTCGAGGCGTCTCGCTTCTGTCAGCCGGAGCGATAATAGAAGGAAGAATTGCCAACGTAAATGCGGCGGCGGGAGGCGGCAAAGGCGGCAATTTGGAAGTTGCATTTGAAACCCTGCGAATTGATGGTGAGAGAGATAGGCAAATTGAGGCAAGATTGGTCAACCCGGTAATAGCCAAATCCTCAAGAGCAAAAAGTGTTTTAGCTGTATTGGGAAGTGTTGCGGCCGGGGCAGTAATTGGGGGAGCGGCAAAAGGAACTACGGGGGCATTGATTGGTTCCGGAGTCGGAGCGGGAATCGGTGGCGGATCAACGCTATTCATCAAAGGAAATGAAGTTCGGATAAAAGCCGGTGAAAAGTTTGAAATTGAATTGATTAAAAAAGTGACGATGCCGGCAAAAGGATTCTAATTTAATAAGTTTGGTCGTTGCGAGAAATCGGTACGACCTCTAAAAAAGTCTGATATGAAGGGGAGAGCATATCAGACTTTTTCTTGTTTAAAAACTATCTTGACACTCTCATACTTCGCGGATATAACTAATCTCACAGTCTTTTTTTCATTTCAAAAACAGTTCTACCCCGGAGTTTTCCAAATGACTATTTCTCGTCGCGCTTTTCTCAAGACCACGGCGTTAGCGCTTGGCGCAACAGCCGTTCCATCATGGGCTCATAGTGCTGATCTAAGCGGTTTGCCTTTCCCCGTATTTGATAAAAATGCGCTTGCCGACACTGCACTTTCGATCGCGAAAAAACTCGGCGCATCATACGCCGATATACGGATCAACAAATACCGGATCGAATCCGTCAGCACACGCGAAAGGCAGGTTCAGTCGGTCGCAAAGGGACAAAACTACGGTTTCGGAGTTCGCGTTTTAGTAAACGGCACCTGGGGTTTTGCGGCGAGCCCTTTGGTGACTGCTAAGGAAGTCGAACGGGTTGCGCGTGAAGCAATCGATATTGCAAAGGCGAATTCTGTTTTCCAAACAAAACCAATTGTTATAGTGGATGCACCAAAAGTTAGCGGAACATGGAAAACCGCTATGAAACGTGATCCTTTCGACGTTCCGATAAACGAGAAAACAGAATTTTTAATGAAACTCAATGAAGCGGCACTTTCCGTAAAAGGTGTCGCCTTTGTAAATTCCTCGATGGCCTGGGTTAATGAACAAAAGTTTTTAGCGACGAGCGATGGATCACGCGTCGAACAATATGTGATTCGGGGAGTTCCGAATTTTAGTGTTACCGCAGTTGATCGTGCAAAAGGTGATTTTCAAACGAGAAACGCCCTTGCGCAAGGAAGCGGAATGGGCTGGGAATACACTTCTGAATATGATTGGATCGGCGAAGCAAAACAGGCCGGCGAGGAAGCGGTCGAGAAGCTGAACGCAAAGCCTATCAAACCCGGTAATTACGATCTGGTGCTTCATCCGTCTCATCTTTTCTTAACGATCCACGAATCGGTCGGCCATTCGACAGAGCTTGATCGGGCGTTGCTCTGGGAGGCAAACTATGCCGGAACGTCTTTCCTAACACCTGATAAAACAAACAAACTCCAATTTGGCTCAAAGATCGTAAATTTCTTTGCCGACCGCACCCAGATAGGAGGACTCGCGACCATCGGCTGGGACGATGAAGGCGTCGCCGGTCAAAAGTGGGATATCGTGAAGGACGGAAGGTTTGTCGGTTGGCAGACTACAAGAAGTTTGGCGCCTTTGATAGGAGCGAAGACTTCGACCGGATGTTTGCACGCTGACAGCTGGAGCAGCGTTCCGTTTCCACGGATGCCAAATCTTTCGCTCGCCCCCTCCGAAGAAGATATTTCCACGGATAACCTCATTTCCGATGTAGAAAATGGGATAATGATTCGCGGCCGCGGGAGCTACTCGATTGACCAACAGCGGTATAATTTCCAATTCGGCGGGCAAACGTTTTGGGAAATCAAGAATGGAAAGGTTACCGGTATGCTTCGCGATGTAGCTTATCAATCTCGAACTACCGACTTTTGGAACGCCTGCGATGGACTCGGCGGAAAATCGACTTACGAACTCCCGGGGACGTTTAACGATGGAAAAGGACAGCCCGGACAGTCAAACGCCGTTTCGCACGGCTGCCCGTCAGCGCGTTTTAGAAATATTAACGTTTTGAATACGGCTGTCTAGTTTCGGAGAAGGTTCTCAAAGTAATTTTGGAGAAACAGATGTTATTAAGCGAAAAGGAAGCAAAACAATACACAGACAAGATCCTTTCATTTGTAAAAGCGGATGATGCACAGGTGTCCGTCAGCAGTGAAAAATATTCGCATCTCCGTTTTGCGCGTAACGCTTTTCTGACCAGTGGAAACGTCGTTGAGCAAGGAGCGAACGTAACCGTTTGGATAGATCAAAAACGCGGTTCGTCATCAACAAGCAGTTTGGAAGATGCAAGTCTTAAGGCTATGGTCGAGGAGGCTGAGGAAATCGCAATAATATCGCCCGTCGATCGTGAATATTTACCCACGCTTGGGCCGCAGCAATATAGAGAATCCTCGCGCTTTGCGGAAGCGACTGCAAACATTTCACTCAAAGAACGTGCACAAAGCATTAGCGAGATTCTCAAAGAAAGCGAAAAATCGAAGGTTATTAGCGCGGGCTTTCATGAAGCGCGCGCGGTTTCGAGCGGTTTTGCCACGAAAAACAATAATTTCGGGTTTGAAAAAAGAACGAATGCGAGACTTTCACTGACCGCAAGAACAGTAGACGGTGCGAGCTCGGGTTATTTCCAGAGAAGCAGCGTTGATTTAGCCAAACTAGATACCAAGAGAATCGCGGACGAATCGATCCGAAAAGCTAATGAAGGACGCGATCCAAAAACCATAGATCCGGGAATTTATACGGTTATTCTCGAACCTCAGGCGGTTGCCGATCTTTTGGGCAGCGTTACCATTCAGTTTGACGCGCGGCGTGCGGAGGAGGGTCGTAGCCCGTTTTCAGAACAAGGCGGGAAGACAAAAATCGGGCAAAAGATCTTTGACGAAAGAATAAATATTCTGAGCGACCCATGGAACGCTAAAGTTCCCGATTCGCCATGGGCTCAGGCGGGTTTACCTGCGGAAAAAATTTATTTCGTAAAAAACGGTGTTCTGGAAAATTTAGTTTATTCGCGGTTTTGGGCGAAAACTAAGGACACCGAACCAACGCGCGGACCCGTCAATACGATCCTTGAATCCAGCGAACCGGCTTCCAGCATGGAAGAAATGATTCGTTCGACAAAGAGAGGATTAATAGTTAGCCGATTTTGGTACATTCGAACGACCGATCCGCGAACCGCAAGCTCGACCGGTTTAACTCGCGATGGCGTATGGATGGTCGAGAACGGGAAGATCGCCTATCCGGTTTCAAACTTCCGTTTTAACCAATCAATTGTTCAAATGCTTAATTCGGGAAATGTTGAAATGATCGGAACGCCCGAGCGGATCGACGATGGCGAACTATTGCCTGCGCTAAAACTAAAAGAGTTCAATTTTACGTCGCAATCCGAAGCAGTTTAATCGAACGGGAGTGGCATGCGCGGACTCCGATATTTTGATTTTGCCGTTTCCCCTCATCTATGGCAAAATACTTTTTCTATTTAACACAATAATTTAATCATTTGGAGAATAATTCATGGCTGGACGAAATAAGATTACGGTTGTCGGTGCGGGAAACGTTGGTGCGACGGCTGCTCATTGGATAGCAAGTAAAGAATTGGCTGATGTTGTTTTGGTTGACATCGTTGAGGGCACGCCGCAGGGAAAATCTCTGGATTTGGCACAATCCGCACCAATTGACGGGTTTGACGTTAAGCTCGTTGGCACAAATTCCTATGAAGAAACTGCGAACTCTGATGTTGTAATCATCACGGCAGGTTTGCCCCGAAAGCCGGGAATGAGCCGTGACGATCTGCTCAAAACTAATTCCGATATCGTCGGATCAGTCACCAAACAGATCGCAAAATATTCCCCGGAAGCATTTCTTATTATCGTTTCAAATCCCCTGGATGCGATGGCACAGGTAGCGTTCAAGCGTTCGGGATTTCCGAAAAATCGTGTGATCGGTATGGCTGGTGTTTTGGATTCTGCGCGGATGCGTTGTTTCCTCGCAGAAGCACTCGATGTCTCCGTCGAAAATGTTACAGCTTTTGTGCTCGGCGGACACGGGGACACGATGGTTCCGCTTCCAAGATATTCAACATGTGCGGGAATACCGGTTACCGAACTTCTTTCGGCAGATCAAATCGCTGCAATAGTCGATCGAACTGCAAATGGCGGCGCAGAAATCGTTGGACTCCTAAAAACGGGCTCGGCCTACTACGCGCCGAGTTTGGGCGCGGTTGAAATGGCTGAAGCAATTTTAAAAGATAAAAAGAAAATATTGCCGTGCGCGGTTTATCTCGAAGGCGAATACGGTATAAACGGTTTATTTGTGGGTGTTCCTGCAAAACTCGGAAAAAACGGTGTCGAGCAAATCATCGAAATTTCACTCACCAACGACGAACGCGCCGCTCTTCAAAAATCAGCGGGAGCCGTTCAGGAATTGATTGATGTCCTCGGTATTTAAAGAAGTGTCAAATTTTATGGGAAATCAGAAAAGACCGGTTCGAATTTTCGAATCAGCCTTTTTTTTTCGTTATCATTTGATCGCAAACAATGTTTGACGCTACTTTCGCAGCCAGCCAAAAAGTCCATGCACTGTGATTTCCCTATTCGTTTCATAGATCGCCCTTGTTAATGGAATCCCCATTGGACAAACCTGGACACAGTTTTGAGAATTTCCGCAGTTTGTAATACCGTCGTCGTCCATCAATGCTTCGAGCCGCTCGTCCCGATTCATTTTTCCGGTCGGATGCATATTAAAAAGTCGGACCTGTGCGATCGCCTGTGGTCCTATGTAATTATCATCGTCATATTGAGGGCAGGCTTCGAGGCAGCATCCGCACGTCATGCACCGCGAATAGGCATAACGTTCCTGCTGCACTTCCTGTGAAGTATGCGGGCCGGGTCCGAGATCATAGGAACCATCGAGCTCGACCCAAGCATGTGTTCGTTTAAGATGATCAAACATCTGCGATCGATCTACCTGCAGATCACGGACATTCGGAAACTTCGACATTGGCGCAAGCTTGATCGTGCTGGTTCCTGATTCGATCAGCAAATCATCGACCAACGCGGAACACGATTGTCGTACACGTCCATCGATAACCATCGTGCAGATGCCGCAAACCTGCTCCAAACAGTTCATATCCCAGACCGGCGGATTAACTTCCCTGCCGTCAACAGTTGCCGGATTCTTGCGAATATCCATCAGGACCGAAATTACGTTAAGGTTTCTCCGGTAAGGAATCTCAAACGCATCCGTATATTGATCGGATTTCATGTTTTCACGTCTTTTGATCTCAACCTTGATGGTTTTCGGCGGATTCGTTAGACGCTTCTTTTGAATGTGTCCGTTTGTTTGGGTCATATTTTTTCGTCGTCGTGTTTCTCTTTATATGAATCGGAATCTTGCAAGGTTTCTCTGTCTTTCGTTATTACCTTTGCCCGATTTTCATCTTCAGGTTTTAATTCGTGTCCTTCCCTTTCACCGTCAACGCTTTCAGATTTTCCGCGGCTTCCTTTTGAATAATCACGAGCACGCGGCTCGATCTGAGAGATATCTACTTCTTCATAACTCAAAACAGGCGCTTCATGCGAGTATTCCGCGATCGTTGTTTTGAGCCATTCATTGTCATTGCGATCAGGAAATTCAGGCTTGTAATGGGCACCGCGTGATTCATCACGATTTAGCGCACCGAGGGTTATTACACGCGCGAGCTGTAGCATATTCCAAAGTTGGCGGGCGTGCGGCACAGCTTGTGTGGCCCAAAGATTCGAATCGTTGATCGAAAGATTCTGAAAACGCTCCTGCAACTCGAGGATCTTATTGTCGGTTTCTTTGAGGCGGTCATTGTAACGAACGACGGTGACATTTTCGGTCATCACTTTGCCGAGTTCTTCATGAAGTTTGTACTGATTTTCGCTGCCCTGGTTCTTGATGATCTGGTTATTTATCTCTTGCTGTTTCTTAAGTTCAGCATCGTGAATTCCATTTGTTTCGGTGTTTCCACGTTCGAGATTTGCTGCATATTCAATTGCAGCAGGAGCGGCAATAAAACCGCCGTAAACACAAGACACGAGAGAATTTGCGCCCAAGCGGTTTGCGCCGTGAATCGAATAATCGCATTCGCCCGCACCAAGCAACCCAGGAATGTTTGTCCGTTGATCAAAATCAACCCACATTCCACCCATCGAATAATGCACGCCCGGGAAAATTCTCATCGGAACATAACGCGGATCATCACCTACAAACATTTCGTAGATTTCCAGGATAGCCCCAAGTTTTCGGGTTAGCGTTTCAGCCGGAATGTGGGTCAGATCGAGATATACTTGATTTTCACCGCCTAATCCCATGCCGTCCAGACAAACTTGAAAGATCTCACGTGTCGCAATATCGCGCGGAACCAAATTTCCATACGCAGGATATTTTTCTTCGAGGAAATACCAGCGTTCGTCGACCGGAATGCTTTCTGGCGCACGGGTATCACCCTGTTTTTTCGGCACCCATACTCGTCCTCCTTCACCTCGTGCCGATTCGGACATTAACCGCAATTTGTCTTCACCCGGAATTGACGTCGGGTGAACTTGAATAAATTCGCCGTTCGCGTATTTCGCACCCTGCTGATAACAGGCCGAAATCGCACTACCGGTACAGACCTGTGAGTTTGTCGATTTCCCCCAGATCATCCCCGGTCCGCCGGTAGCCATAATTACAGCGTCTGCCTGAAACGCTTTTAACTCGAGCGTTTGCAGATTCATCGCAATAATTCCGCGGCACACTTGATGATCATCGAGAACCAGGGAAAGCATCTCCCAGCCCTCATATTTATTAACTTTACCACCCGATTCAAACCGCCTAACCTGTTCGTCAAGCGCGTAAAGAAGCTGCTGACCGGTCGAAGCACCCGCAAAAGCCGTGCGGTGATGAAGCGTCCCGCCAAAACGACGAAAGTCCAAAAGTCCTTCTTTTGTTCTGGAAAACGGCACGCCCATACGGTCAAACAGATAAATAATCTGCGGTGCCATATCGCACATTCGCTGCACGGGCGCTTGATTTGCCAGAAAATCACCGCCGTAAACCGTATCGTCAAAGTGTTTATACGAAGAATCGCCCTCGCCTTTTGTGTTTACCGCGCCATTAATTCCACCTTGCGCACAGACCGAATGCGAACGCTTTACTGGCACGACCGAAAACAAATCTACTTCGTGTCCGGCTTCCGCGATCTTCATGGTTGCTGCAAGCCCGGCTAACCCGCCGCCGACAACAATTATTTTTGTTCCGTTTTTAGATGCCATTTTATTTATTAGTCATTCGGACAATTCTAAAACTTTTCAGAATCGCTCTGTATAACTTCCGTCTTTTGCTCGCAAAGCATTTGCGGCATTAGACCGCATGGTCTGACAAACGAAACTGCCGCGTTTGTTCCGAGCGCGAACAAGCTTAACGCCACTATTCCACAAGCATAAAGGGCAAATTTCTGTGCTTTTTCTCCGACGACAATTCCCCAATCTACGGCGAATAAAAATAAGCCATACCCCAAATGCCAAGCTGTCGTCCCAACTCCTAGAACATAAAAGAGCAGGATCCCAAGAGATTTAAAATCGCCCGCTACAATACTAAAAGCCTTATCAGCATTTCCTGCTACGGCAATATTGGTTAGCCCAAATGATGAAAACAACCCGAATCTTAAATGAAGCAAATGAAAAAGAATGAAGAAAAAGAGAAAAATTCCCGATACACGCTGAAAAACGTAGAGCCAATTTCGCCCATATCCGTAGTTGAAAACATTTACCTTGGATTCCGCGGTTATGACGATTCCGGAAACTGAATGATAAACAAGGGGTAAAAATATTCCGAAAATCTCGATAAATAGTAAAA